>NZ_JAKSYR010000207.1:0-5619 GCF_022829705.1 Methylobacterium sp. E-025 | reverse complement strand
ATTGAATAGTGTCTAACTGACTCAGGAGCAATTATACGGTAAAAACGCTAACCAAAAACTTCAGACGTTTTTAATGTAAGTTTTTACTACACGAAAAGCCGTTTTTAAACACACGAAAAGCCGTTTTTACTACACGAAAAGCCGTTTTTACTACACGAAAAGCCGTTTTTACTACACGAAAAGCCGTTTTTGAATGACATAATTGATTAATTTTCAAATAGTTGCAAGCCCCTCAAATAGAACAAAGCTTTACAAATACACAAGTTGTGTTTCGCGCGAGGAAAAAAGCTTTTAGGACGGTGGATAACTCCCGACGGAAAACAGAAAACAAACAAAATACCCTAGAAGCCAGTGACTTGCGCGCATTCGATAAACACTATATAATTTGCAATCAACAGTATATAAAACTTATTGTCGAGCTTATGTACCCTCTTGCACCCGGGAGAACTTTTGCCCCAGGGGCCGTGGGGAAGCAAGCCCTGAGCAGCGCCGGCACCAGGTGTAACCTAGTCGCACTAGATGCCCGTAGGAGAAAGGCAAATAGCAATTTCCCTGTATGCGCTACACCTGCCAACACTGTTCGACTGTTTATACTCCCCGCCGCAAAGGAGGCCGATTCTGCTCCACTAACTGCCGGGTCAGCGCGTGGGATAAAGCCCAAAAGTCAGAGGAAGCGCAGTGGTTGTACCAGGGCGAAGAGTACTACCTAGCCCGCAAAATCGACTTCTTAGGAGAGGAAGCGGGGAAGCTATTGCCTCAGCTCAGCGATACGATGACCCCAGACCAGGTGAAGCAGATACGGACGCTACTCGACCGGATGCAGTACGAACGGGCCAACTCGGTAGTGCAGCGTCTAGTGAAGGCCAAACCAGTATTACCAGGTGGTACAAGCGTAAAGGTTTAGCGTAGATAAGCTCCTGATAGCGTAACTGATAAGCGTAAGAAATACGATGTAAGCGTAAGGCGCAAACGTAAGCAAGCGTAATGTTCAAGCGTTGTGTACTCACTAGACAATTTTGGGCAGCCTAAGCGCTGCGCTTTAGGCTGCCCAAAATTGTCTGTTCGGCCCTGCGGGCACCCGTTCTACCCGGTGGTCCCCGGCACCCGAAGCCGGCCCGTTGGCCACCCTTTTTCCCTACCGCCCCGATGCCCTATGCCATCCTGCGCACGGCCAAGCTCAAGACCGCCGGCAACCTGAATTCCCTCAACGAACACCTGCAGCGGCTGCGGCCCACGCCCAACGCGGATGCCGAGTTGACCCCGCTCAACGTGCAGCTGGTGGGCAGCCAGGACCTCGCGGCCGACGTGCAGGCCCGCCTCGATGCGGCCGGCTGCACGGTGCGCAGCAACGCCGTGCTGGCCGTCGAGCACCTGATGACCTTCAGCCCCGAGTTTTTGGACATTCGCAAGGAGCCCGGCCAGTCCGGCAAGCTGGCCCAGCTCGTTTGCTCACCTGAGGACGGGGCCAAGTTTGCCGGCTTCCGGGACCGGGCGATGGAGTGGCTCAATGAGCGCTATGGGAAAGAGAACGTGGTGAACGCCGTGCTGCACCTCGATGAGCAGACCCCGCACATCCACGCCACGGTCGTGCCCATCGATGCGGCCGGCAAGCTCAATTGCCGGGCCATGCTGGGCGACCGGCAGAAGATGCGCGACATGCAGACCAGCTTTGCGGCTAAGGTGGCCCCGCTCGGGCTGCAGCGCGGGGTGGAGGGTAGCCAGGCCCAGCACCAGGAGGTAAAGCGCTTCTACGGCCTGGTCAAAGAACTCAACCCGCAGCTGGAGCAGGAGGCGCAGCGCCAGGTGGCCCAACAACGCTTGCGTCAAGCCGAGCAGCAGCACAGCCGCGGCGGTGGGGTAAGCATGTGAAATGCGTATCGGCGTCAACTGCTACCACAATTGCCACCAAGGCTTCTTCAGGTCCGGATTCTGCTTGTCAGCTTCTTCCATTGGCCTCAATTCGCCGTTTTCAGGGAGCAGTATAGGCCCCTCAAAACTGGGGTCATAAAAGCCAACTTGATGCTTCTGCGCCAGCCGGTGAGCCGTTTCGTTCGCTTCCCCTGACAAAGACCAGCTAAAGGCGGCATAGATAACCACGCGGCCGATACAATAGTCCGTTTCGTAAGCACTTGTGTGGTCATCGGTCGCGTTAGGACCGTTCATGTCTGGAAATGTCTGTTCCATTTCCATTAGCCAGGCCCGAAGTTCAGGAGTGGTTATAGCCGGGTCATCGTAGGTGTGCTCCTCTGCCCATTCTGTTTGGGTGTCATACCAAGCCATAAACTCAGACTTCGTTTTTGGGGCGGCCTCTTTGCTGAAAACCATCAGGTCGTAGCTCATACGGATAATGCTTATAGCAGCAAAGTACCACAATTAGAGGGTAGGGGCAGTGGGGCGAAAAACCGCTACTTTTCCGTGAGGCCGCTTATAACGGATGTTATGTTAAGGGACGAATCCCAGACGAGGCAGGTACTAGTTGCACTTCCCCATTGCCCCTAAAATCCTGTTTCGGACAGGCCGTTGAAAAACCACCGTTTTCTTGGACCTAGCTGCCGCGTCTACTTTTGGTCCAGCTCGTGTAATTCGGGATGGCTTCGGATTCGAGAAACAAACTCCACGGTCCCTTTCCCCTTTCGGGCCTTCTCTGCCCACCAGATGCCCAGCCCTACGCCTAACGCGGCGCACACGCTTCCCACCACAACACCTGGCATCCCCTTCAATCCAAGCCAAGCGAGTCCCCCGACAATCACGCCTATCAAGGAAGGCGAGACCATAATTTGTAGCCACGCGAAAAAAGAAGTCAGGTTCTTCAAGAAGGTGAACATCATGGTTGGTAATAGGGCAATAAGTATATGCCGCACAGAATTACGTTCGTTTGCGTGAACAACTGCATCTGGTTTGCTTAAATCAGCTAATGGGCCAGTAGGAGTTAAAAAACTGGTTCAGTTAATGAGTTCACGCAAACGAGCGTTAAAAGAATGTACTATCACAGTGCGTCAGAAAGAACGCTCGCCCGCTGTCGGTAATGTACAGTTTAACCTGTTTGACGGACCAGTCTTGGTTTTTCCAGTCTTCAGCTTGTGCGGCCATGAAATCGGCCGTTAGCACCGGCATGAATGGCTTTTCGTCCCCATTGAAGTGTGTTCCCTCATAGAAGCGCACGTAGTCCTGCTGCTGCAACTCCGTCAGGGCTTGGCGCAGCTGCTCTAATATGTCGGCCGCATCAACGGCCGGTTGGCGTTGCTGAAAAACAGAAACCAGCTCCCAGATGGCCGAAAAATCAGCGTCCACATCATCGAGAATCCAGCAGGTGGAGTGGGAAGGAATAAGGGTCATGAACAGGAAGTACAAGGAGCTGACATTGCAGTCTACCGAAAGGGCCAATCCAGCCAAATGAGGGTATTAATGCCTAAGGAGCCTCG
The DNA here is from genome assembly GCF_022829705.1 of Methylobacterium sp. E-025. Lineage (NCBI taxonomy): Bacteria > Pseudomonadati > Pseudomonadota > Alphaproteobacteria > Hyphomicrobiales > Methylobacteriaceae > Methylobacterium > Methylobacterium sp. E-025. Next base: position 2,197 of record NZ_JAKSYR010000207.1, on the reverse strand, counting down.
TTCACGGCTCATGGAACTCTGCCGTTGCTAGACCGCTGGTATGCAGGCAGTCTTGCAGCCACGCCAGTACTGCCGGCTCTTGCTCTCCTGTGGCGGTGTGCAGGAGCAAGTACAGCTTCTGGTTCGTTAAGCAAAGCAAAAAGTCTTCTTCCCAAACAGGCGGCACCCCAACCGCATAGGCGTAACCCAAGACGTGCGTTTGCCCATCCTGTTCGGCACGCAGCAACGGCCACGTTGGGGGACGCTTTAAACACGTGAGCAGGCGTTGCAGTGTTGGGAAATCCAGTGGTGACGCAAAGGATGATTCATGCTCGAAGCCCATGACCAATTATTAGTTTAGCGAAACGGTGATTTAAATAAGGCGCATGGAAGCTCCTGGTGGTTGTAAGACACGCTGTAAGACACGAATTTTCAGCGTACCTATGTGTCTTACAACTTGTAAGACACGTTCACATGAAGCCCAAAGTCAGTCAGACAAAAACCAAAAACGGTAAGACAGACCCTGAAAACGGTCTTACAGCGGCCGAAATCGGTAAGACAACGCCTGAAATCAGTCTTACAGAAACCGGTATTGGTAAGACTGACGTGGTAGAGGAGGAGAACGACGGTCTTACACCTAGTAAGACAAGCAACAAAGGCGGGCGACCAGCGAAACCGGCCAGCACCACGGCCGTGACTTGGTCGGTGCGCGGGGTGGAACGCGAAACGCGGGCCATGCTGGAGAAGGCCGCGGCGCGGGCCGACAAGACGATGGGGCAGTACTTCAACGACGAGGTGCGCGCCTTTGTCCAAGGCGAGCTCAGCCAGGCCGAGGCCCCGCAGCTGCCGGCCAGCCCCCGCGACCTGCAGGTGCAGGTGGAGCAGCTGACGCAGATGGTCGAGGGCATTGCAGCCCGGTTGGCTGAGCCAGCGCGAAAGAGCTTGTGGCAGCGCGTTTTCGGCAAGTAGGCAGGTAAGCCCTACTTTTTGGTGACCGCGTCGAACAGCGGCCCGTTTGTGGGCTTTTTAAGGCCCAGGATGGTGAGCAGGAGCCCCGACAGGGAATGAGCCTTGGCGTGCTTGCCGGTTTTCAGGTCGTGGGCGAACTTGTTGCAGGCCGCCACGTGCGCCGCGCTGGCCAGGATGGTGGCCACCAGCGCCGGCGTGGTGATGCTCAGCTGCGCGAGTAGCCGGCCGGCGTTCTCCACCTGGTGCTGCTGCATCCCAGCCGGGGCCGTGCCCGCCGGCACCAGGTCAAACGGGATGGTTTCGGCCAGCGCTTGCGGCTTGACCGTGAAAACGATGTTTTTGAAGGCCTTGCCCTTCTTTTCCAGGGTGTAACTGACGTGCAGTTCGGTGTGCTCGTTGATTTGCTTGACAGCAATGTCTAACACTTTACTCTTTAAGTCGCTGACTCTTTCGGTCTTGTCGTTTCCCTTTTCATCGAGAAGGCCGAGCATTCTCTTGAAATCCTGCAGGTCGTACTTTTTAGTTTCGCCTATATCCTTCCATTGGGAGCAGAGCTGATACACCCGCTTAGCGTACTTGCTGGTGAGGCGGAGTGCAGCGGCCAGCTCGTAGCTAGTGAAGTTGTTTTTGAGGTCGAACAGGAAAGGTAAAACGTGCCTAGTCAGGTCAAATTCAATGATTCCTTGCCCTTTGAGGTAGCGAATCCGCTGGAACATCCAGATTTGCTGGTACTCGTTGGCATCTTCCACTTCTAACATGCGGGCTCCCATGTCAGCGGTGGCTTTGTGCAGGTAAGCCCCGTTGTAGCGCTTTCCCGTCAGGCTGGACAACTCTGTAATATCTAATTGATAAACAGTGTCTTTGTCGCCTTTCCGCAGCTTGGAGATGATGAAGAAGAACAAGTCCAATTGCAGCTCCGAGTATTCGTAGCGGGCATTAGTTAGCGCATTATGCTGGCGGATTTCTAGCTCCTTGTTCATTGAATAGTGTCTAACTGACTCAGGAGCAATTATACGGTAAAAACGCTAACCAAAAACTTCAGACGTTTGTAATGTAAGTTTTTACTACACGAAAAGCCGTTTTTAAGAACACGAAAAGACGTTTTTACTAGACGAAAAGCCGTTTTTACTACACGAAAAGACGTTTTTACTAAACAAAAAGCCGTTTTTGAATGACATAATTGATTAATTTTAAAAGAGTTGCAAGCCACTCAAATAGAACAAAGCTTTACAAATACACAAGTTGTGTT
>NZ_JAKSYR010000074.1:0-1190 GCF_022829705.1 Methylobacterium sp. E-025 | reverse complement strand
CGCCCGGTACTACAAGGAACTCTACGAGGACGTCGTCGGCTTCGTCCGCCTCCAGGGCGGTCACATCGAGGCGCTGGACAGCAACCCGCTGCGCATCACCGACCAGTTCTTCCTCGGGCCGTCGCTGGTCCGCGGCTTCGCCCCCAACGGCATCGGCCCGCGCGACGTCGGCACCACCGACGCCCGCTCCAACGCCATCGGCGGCTCGACCTACGTCGGCGGCACCCTGGAGGTCCAATTCCCCCTGCCGGGCGTGCCCCGTGACCTTGGCCTGAAGGGCGCCTTGTTTGCGGATGCCGGCACGTTGTTCGGCTACAAGGGCAAGCGTGCGTTCGACGTGAACGGCGACGGCTTCATCAACGGCTACGCCGCTGCGACGGGTTGCAAGTACAGCGCGTACACGATCGGCGTCGAGCCGGAATGCGTCAACGTCCGCGACAAGGCCGTCATCCGCTCGTCCATCGGCGCGTCGATCCTGTGGAATTCGCCGCTTGGTCCAATCCGCTTCGACTATGCCTACGCGCTCACCAAGGACGAGGGCGTGAAGGTGTATGTCCCGACCCTCGGCAAGTACGGCCATATCGGTGCGGACCAGACGCAGGCCTTCCGCTTCTCTGGTGGCTCGAAATTTTAGAGGCTGTTATGGACTAGTCGTTAGTTGGGCGGCCTGTTTAAGCATGGTGCGGACGAACACGTCGTTGTAGAAGTCTGCGAGCGTGTTCGGATAGAACCCGTAGTCCTCGATGAGGCAACGCAAGCGCGGCGCCGGGGCGAAGAAACGCTCTGCCACCCAGTGCGCGGTAGTAGGCCAAAGCGGCGCTTGGCCTCCGGCAGTGTGCCGACCTCCAGTTTGATGCCGCGCATGCGAGCAGCCTTGGCCGGCTCGTCTCCCACTTCGGACTGCCGCGGAAGGCCAGCCGCAGGAACGCCTGTAGGTCGTCAGCGAGCTGCTCGAAGCAACCGGCCGCCAGCTAGTGGTCCAAATCTGACGCTTGGTACCCACCCGCGAAGTCCGCAACGGGTGGGAAGCGGACCCAGCCCCTTCGCCCGGAAGCGGACGCTCCGTCTCCGACCCAACCCGGCCGCTCATCACGTTTCAGCGCCTGCCTGTAAGCGGACGTTATTTTACATTCCGCTGTCCGGGTGGGACCACCTGAGCACCGTCCGACTGCTTGTCGATGACTGCAACA
>NZ_JAKSYR010000071.1:0-200817 GCF_022829705.1 Methylobacterium sp. E-025 | reverse complement strand
CGACGGTGAGCAGCGCGGCGCCCGAGCCCTGGATCAGCTCGAGCCGGTGACGGTCCTCCGCCCGCAGGTGGGTCTCGTCGAGCAGCATGTCGGCGTAGCCGAGGATGCCGTTCAGGGGCGTGCGGATCTCGTGGCTCATCGCCGCGAGGAAGTCGCTCTTGGCCTCGCTCGCACGCTCGGCCTCGGCACGCGCGGCCTGGGCCTCGGCGGTGATCGAGCGCAAGGCCACCTCCGCCGACTTGCGCTCGGTGATGTCGATGTGGAGGCCGACCATCCGGTACGGGCGGTCGTCGGCCCCGAACAGCGGCCGGCCGCGGGCGTAGACCCAGCGCTCGCCGACCCGGAACTCGGCGGCGTAGGTGGTGCGGGTGTCGATCGCATGCCGGATCGCGTCCCAGACCTCGCCGACCTGCTCGGGATCGACCAGGGCCGTCCACGCGGCGGTGGTGATGCCGCGCGGCTCGCCGTCCTCGGGCAGCCCGTAGATGCGCAGGCTCTCGGGCGAGAGCAGGCTCACCCCGGTCTGCATGTCCCAATCCCAGGTCCCGGCCTCGGCCGCCTCCAGGGCGATCCGCAGCAGGCCGCGGGCGTCGTGCTCCGCCATCCGGGCGGTGACGATCTCGTCGATGTCGAGCGCCGTGCCGAGCCACTCGATGACGGTGCCGTCGGCCATCAGGTGGACCGGCGTCATCGTCAGCTTGTGCCAGCGATAGGTGCCGTCGGCGCGGCGCAGGCGCCATTCCCCGGAATAGGCGGTCTCGCCGGCCTGCGCCGCCCGCCACGCCGTCGCCATGGCGGGCGCGTCGTCGGGATGGTTGCAGGCGACCCGCGCGGCGCGGCCGGTGCCGATCGGCCCGTAATACGCGTGGAACTGGGGGTTCGCGTAGGTGATCTCGCCGTCGCCCGGCCGCATCGCCCAGACCAGCAGCGGCAGGGTGTCGGCCAGCCCGCGATAGCGGCTCTCGCTGCGGTGGACGTCGGCCTCGGCCCGCCGGCGCGCGGTGATGTCGATCATCACGCCGAACAGGCCGGTGACCGCGCCCGCGGCGTCGGTCTCGCAGGTGCCGCGCACCACCACGTCGCGCTCGGTGCCGTCCGGCCGCAGGATGCGGGCGTCGAAGGCGAAGTTCTCGGCCCGCGCGATCGCGTCGCCGACGACGGCGATCAGCCGCTCCCGGTCGTCGGCGTGATAGATCTCGGCGAAGGTCGAGAGGTGCGGCGGCGCGGTGGCGGGGTCGAGCCCGGCGATCTCGTAGAGCCCCAACGACCAGATCGGCTGACCCGCCGGCAGCGGGACGCGCCAGTTGCCGATGCTGGCGAGCTGCTCGGCCATGGTCAGCAGGTGGTTGGCGCTGGCCTGCGCCGCGGAGCGCTCGGCGATCTCGGCCGCCTGGCACTCCAGCTGCGCCTCGTGCGCGCTGCGCAGGGCCATCTCGCGCCCGAGCGCCGCGTTCGATTCCGAGAGGCGCAGGTGCGCGACGACGATCTCGGCGAGATCCTGCAGCGCGACGCCGTCCTCGGGCGAGAAGTCGCGCAGCCGCGAGTCGACGAGGCAGAGGGTGCCGACGCGGATCCCGGGGGCGAGGCTCAGGGGCGTGCCGGCATAGAACCGGGTTGCCCCCGCCGTGCCGTCGACGAGCGGGCTGCCGGAGAAGCGCGGGTCGAGCCGCGCGTCCGGGACGACGTGCACCGCGTCCGTCTGGATCGTGTAGGTGCAGAAGCTCTCCTGCCGCGGCAGCTCGCCCGGCACCAGCGCGCACGGCGTCTTCAGCCATTGCCGGTCGGCGTCGATGAACCCGACGAAGGCGGACTCGACGCCGAACAGGCGGCAGGCCGTGCGGCACACCGCCTCGAAATGATCCTCCGGCGGCGTATCCAGGATCCCGAGCGCCAGCAGCGCCGCGACGCGCTTCGCCTCGCGCGCCGCCTCGTCCGCCGTCGTTTCGTCGTCCCTGGCCTGAAGCGCCTCTGTGCTGCTCACGTTCGCGCGTCCCCCGCCGGCATCTCCCCGAGGCGCCGGCCCATCGCATCATCCCGATTCCGGACCCGACCGGGCCGATCGCCCTCGCGCGGCGCCGAGGCGGGCGCGCGGCGCCCGTCCCGCGCGGCCCAGCGCCGGCGCGCCGCCTCCAGCGCCCATACCATGCCGAGCATCATGTAGACGTGGCGCCACTTCTCGATATCGATCTGCAGCGCCTGAAGGAAGAACATCAGCAGCGCCGGCCAGACGATCTGCGCGTGCGCGCGGAACGGCGAGGGCCGGGCGAGCAGGCGGAAGCCGACGAACCCCGTCGCCGCGACGAGGGCGAGGAAGACCGCGCCGCCGAGCCAGCCGCCGTTGGCGAAGCTGCCGATGTAGGAATTGTGCGGCTCGAGCCCGAAGGTCAGGCGCCAGTGCATCGGCCCGAGGCCGAGCGGGCGCTCGAGCAGCATCTCCATGCCGCGGAGCTGGTTGCCGAAGCGGCCGGTCTCGCCCTCGTCGTAGTCCTGGCTCACCGCGGCGCGGGTGGCGAACATCTTCTGGACGCTGTCGACGGAGAGCAGGGCCGCCATCGCGACGGCGCCGAGCGCCAGGGTCGCGAGGCTGAGGAGCACGATGCGCCGCCGCAGCCGCGCCGACCCGCAGGAGGCGTAGACCGAGCCGACCATCAGCAGCGTGGCGACGACGGTGCCGCCCCACGAGCCGCGCGAGAACGACAGGAAGATCCCGACCAGGATGATCAGCAGGCCCGCGAGCGCGAGCACCGGACGCCGGGCGGTCGCCGTGATCAGGCCGTGCATCAGGTAGAGCGCGCCGAGCGTCAGGAACGAGCCGAACACGTTCGGGTCCTGGAAGGTGCCCGAGGCGCGGTCGTACTTGTAGAACAGGTCCTCGATCCCGAGCCATTGCAGGTAGCCGACGATGCCGAGCGTGGCCGAGAACACGCAGCTCGCCGTGTAGGCCTTCAGCGCCAGCTCCATGCGGGCCTGGGTGTCGTCGGAGAAGAACATCACGAAGAAGACGCCCGTCACCGAGAGGTAGATCAGCTGGATCGTCCAGGTGACCGGGAAGTCCTCGTCGAGAAACGGGATCAGGCCGACGACGATCGCACCGAGATAGAGCAGCAGCATCAGCACCAGCGGCACCGCCCCACGGTGCAGCCGGATGCCGAGGCAGGCCCAGAGCAGGATCGTTGGGATCGCGATCACGTCGTAGGGCGAGGTCTCGGAGAAGGCGAAGCAGGCGAAGAACACGAACGCCGCGAGGAGCGCGCCGGCGAAGCCGTGGACGACCCGGATCAGCGGGACCCGGCCGACCTGTGGCAGGACGAAGCCCGGAACGGCGGTGCTGGCCATGGCTCACGCGGGCTCCGCGAGCCTGGAACGCGGGCCCGCACGACGACGGGTCCTTCATGGGACGGAAAGGTTGATATTCGGCTGACGGGCGCCTGCGGCGCGCTCGACCGGTCGGAAGCGAACGCCTATCGTGCCTCGATCATCGCGACGTCGAGGACCAAGCCCGATGGCCGACACCGCAACACCGCTTCCCCCGGATCTGGAAGAACTGATCGGCCGTATCCGTTGGCAACGCGAGGAAAGCGAGAAGTTCGTGGCCGAGCAGAAGAAGCTTATGGCCGAATCGATGAAGCTCGAGCTCGAAGCGAAGAAGTTCGAGCACGAAGCCAGGAAGCTCGAGCACGAGGCGCGGAAACTCGAGCGAGACAGGATGCTCGCACCCTGGCAGATCGCGCTCTCCGGCATGGCGGCCGGCGCTGCCTTCTTCGGCGCCGGTGCCGCCTTCGTCAAGCTGATCGGATCATGACGCCCGCGTCGACCATGATCCGCTTCGCATAAGCCTCAGGCCGCGCAGTCCAGGAACCCGCCCTTGATCGCCTCGGCGTCGAGCTTGCGGCCGATGAAAACGACGCGCGACGAGCGGTCCTCGCCGGCCTTCCATTCGGCCTGCAGGTCGCCGTCGAGGATCATGTGCACGCCCTGGAAGACGAAGCGGCGCGGCTCGTCGGGGAACGCGACGATGCCCTTGCAGCGCAGGATGTCCGGGCCCTGGATCGTGGTGAGGTTCGAGATCCACGGCATGAACTTCTCCGGGTCGACCGGGCCGTCGATGCGGGCCGAGAACGACTGCATGTCGCCGTCGTGGTGATGGTGGTGCCCCTCCTCGAGGAAGTCGGGCTCGAGGTCGAGGATGCGGCCGAGGTCGAAGGCGTTGCGGCCGAGCACCGCGTCGATCGGCACGTCGCAGTTCGTGGTGCGGTGGAGCTTGGCGTAGGGGTTGATCGCGCGGATCTCGCCCTCGACGCGCGCCATGTCCGCCTCCGAGACCAGGTCGGCCTTGTTGAGCAGGATCACGTCGGCGAAGGCGACCTGGTTGCGAGCCTCGGGCGCGTCCTTCAGGCGCTCGGACAGCCACTTGGCGTCGGCGACCGTCACCACGGCGTCGAGGCGGGCGGCGTCGCCGACGTCCTGGTCGACGAAGAAGGTCTGGGCGACGGGGGCCGGGTCGGCGAGCCCGGTGGTCTCGACGATGATCGCGTCGAACTTGCCCCGGCGCTTCACCAGCCCGTCCATGATGCGGATCAGGTCGCCGCGCACGGTGCAGCAGACGCAGCCGTTGTTCATCTCGAACACCTCCTCGTCGGCGCCGACGACGAGGTCGTTGTCGATGCCGATCTCGCCGAACTCGTTGACGATCACGGCGTAGCGCTTGCCGTGGTTCTCGGTGAGGATGCGGTTGAGCAGCGTGGTCTTGCCGGCGCCGAGGTAGCCGGTCAGCACGGTGACCGGGATCTTCTCGGAGGTGACCGACTCGGCGTTGGCGGGGCTCTGCGATCCGGACATGGGCGACTCTTCCGACGGGTGATGCGGTGGGCGCCCGCGCTCGCGCCGGGCCGCCGATGACATGTCATATCGTATCATCGGACCGCGGATGGAAGCACCCGAGCGGACGCCGCCCCGCCTCCCGCGGCCGGCATGCGGCTCCGTCGCGAGACCGTCGTGAAGACCTGCCACGACCCATGGCCATGACCAAGCGGTGCCGTTTCCGGTCGCGGCCTCGCCGCGGACCGCTTGGGCGACCGCACGCACGAGCCCGATATCCCGCGAGCCCGCTATCCCGAACGTGATCGCCTCGACCCGCCTCGATCGCCTCCCGTCCGCGCTTCCGCACCGCCGGGCCATTGTGCCGCCCGGATGCGCGGGATATCGGCGCCTCGGGGAGCCGCCCGTCCCGGGCCTGCCTTAGAAAAGCACCATCGATCGGTTCGATGCATCGGGACGGGTTCCCGCGTTCGACCGCTCCGCACCGGCCCACAACCATCAAGCACCTCCCTCGACCCGAAGACGACAGCGCGATGGACGCCCGCACGCCACTCGATCCCGACACCGACGCGCCGGCGGCCCGGGCGCGCGGCCCGCGCCGCCAGGGGCTGCTGCCGATCGCGGTCGTGCTGTCGCTGGTGGTCGCCGCCGTCGCCGTGGTCGCGGTGTTCCCGCAGCCGGTGCGCGGGTTCCTCGAGACGGTGACGACCTACGCGCGCGGGATGCTCGGCGGCACGAAGGGCGAGGATACCGGCGAGGCCGACGCCCGGCCCTCCTCGGCCGAGCGGATCTTCCGGCCGACGCCGGAGCAGCGCACCACCTTCGAGATCCATCCGGTGGCGACGATGACCTTCCGCCCGGAAGGCTCGGCCGAAGGGCGGATCGCGCTGAACGACGACGACAACGTGCCGGTGGCCTCGCCCTATTCCGGCCGCGTCACGAAGGTGCTCAAGCGCGCGGGCGACGACGTGAAGGCCGGCGACGTGCTCCTCGTCATCGAGGCCACGGACATGGTCCAGGCCCAGAACGACTACCAGAGCGCGCTCAACACCATCCAGAAGCAGCAGGCTCTGCTCAAGCTCGACCAGACCATCGCCGCCCGCCAGCAGGAGCTGTTCGCGGCCAAGGCGGTGGCGCTCAAGGACTACCAGTCGGCCCAGAACGACGTGATCGCCGCCCAGAGCGACCTGAAGACCGCCCAGGCCTCCCTCGACGCGGTGCGCAACCGCCTCAAGCTCCTCGGCAAGACCGACGCGGAGATCGCCGCCTACGAGAAGAACGGCACGATGAGCGCCGAGACGCAGATCCAGGCGCCGATCGCCGGCACCATCGTGCAGCGCAAGGTCGGCATCGGCCAGTACCTCACCACCTCGAGCGACCCGGCCTTCGTGATCGGCGACCTGTCCACGGTGTGGCTGATCGCCAACGTGCGCGAGAGCGAGATCCCGAAGATCCGCATCGGCCAGGAGGTCGAGGCGCGGGTCGCGGGCTTCGGCACGCGGGTGTTCAAGGCGCGGGTGAACTACATGTCGTCGAGCCTCGATCCGGCGACGCGGCGCCTCGCCGTGCGCAGCGAGGTCGACAACCCGGATCGGTCGCTGCGCCCGGAGATGTTCGCCACCTTCACCATCATCACGGGCAAGCCCCAGCCCTCGCCGGCCGTGCCGCTCGCCGCGGTCGTCTACGAGGGCGCGAGCGCCCACGTCTGGGTCGCCCGGCCCGACGGCGCGATCGCGGCGCGCGGCGTCAGCCTCGGCCTGGTCAACGGCGACAACGTCCAGGTCGTCGAGGGGCTCGCCGCCGGCGAGGAGGTCGTCACCCGCGGCGCGCTGTTCATCGACCGCGCCGCGTCGGGCGACAAGGCGTCCTGACCGGACCGGAACCGCCGGAAGGGCACCCGACGCGATGAACAGCCTGATCGTCTTCTCGCTGCGCCAGCGCGTGCTGGTCTGCCTCGGCTTCCTGGTGATGCTGGCGCTCGGCTACGCCAGCTACACCCAGCTCAACATCGAGGCCTATCCCGACCCGGTCCCGCCGCTCGTCGACGTGATCACCCAGAATCCCGGCCAGTCGGCCGACGAGATCGAGCGCTACATCACCATTCCGCTGGAGGTGGCGCTCGCCGGCATCCCCAACGCGCAGGTGGTGCGCACGATCTCGCTGTTCGGCCTGTCCGACGTGAAGGTGCAGTTCAACTACGAGTTCACCTACGAGGAGGCGCTGCAGCGGGTGCTCAACCGCCTGTCGCAGGCCCCGCCCCTGCCGAACGGCGCCACGCCGCAGATCTCGCCGACGAGCCCGGTGGGCGAGATCATGCGGTACAAGCTCGTCGGGCCGAAGGGCTTCTCCTCCGCGGAGATGAAGACCCTGCAGGACTGGGTGCTGCAGCGCCGCTTCAAGGCGATCCCCGGCGTCGTTGACGTGACCGCCTTCGGCGGCAAGGCCAAGGAGTACGAGATCGCGGTCGACCTCAACCGCCTCCAGGCCCAGGGCATGACCCTGGTGCAGCTCGTCTCGGCCCTGAACAACTCCTCGATCAACGTCGGCGGCCAGACGCTGAACGTCGGCGAGCAGTCGGCCGTGGTCCGCGGCGTCGGCCTGATCCGCGACATGGACGACATCCGCGACACGATGCTGACCCAGGTCAACGGCACGCCCGTGCTGGTGCGGGACGTCGCCGACGTGCGCGTCTCCAACGCGCCGCGGCTCGGCATCGTCGGGCACGACGGCTCGAGCGACATCGTCGAGGGCATCGTCCTGATGAGCCGCGGCGGCCAGAGCCTGCCGACGCTCCGGCGGGTCGAGGCCGAGATCGAGAAGATCAACGCCTCGACGATCCTGCCGCCGGACGTGAAGATCGAGCGGATCTACGACCGCTCCGGGTTGATCCACACCACCACGCACACGGTGATGCACAACCTCGTCTTCGGCGTGGTGCTGGTCTTCGTGGTGCAGTGGCTCTTTCTCGGGTCGCTGCGCAGCGCGATCATCGTGGCGGCGACGATCCCCTTCGCGCTCGGCTTCGCGATCCTGATCCTGGTGGTGCGCGGCGATTCGGCGAACCTCCTCTCGCTCGGCGCGATCGATTTCGGGCTGATCGTCGACGCCACCGTGATCATGGTCGAGAACGTGTTCCGGCACCTGGCCGAGCCGCACCACACGGAAGGGCAGCCCGCACCGGGGGGCCTCACCGGGCGGCTCGGCACCATCGCCATCGCCGGCTCGGAGGTGAACCGGGCGATCTTCTTCTCGGCGACGATCATCATCGTCGGCTTCCTGCCGCTGTTCACGATGTCGGGCGTCGAGGGCCACATCTTCGGGCCGATGGCCAAGACCTACGCCTACGCGCTGGTCGGCGGCTTGCTCGCGACCTTCACGGTCTCGCCCGCGCTCTCGGCCGTCATCCTGCCGAGGCACGTGGAGGAGCGCGACACCCTGATCGTGAAGGTGCTGCGCTTCGGCCACGAGATCATCCTCGGCTTCGGCCTGCGCAACCGCATCCTGTCGATCGCCGTGACGGTGGCGATCCTGCTGGTCTCGGGGCTGGCCGCGCGGAACCTCGGCCTCGAGTTCCTGCCCAAGCTCGAGGAGGGCAACCTCTACGTGCGCGGCACGATGCCGGCCTCGATCTCGCTGGAGGCCGGCAACGCCTACGTCGAGCGGCTGCGCAAGATCTTCACCGAGGTGCCGGAGGTCGTCACCGTGATCTCGCACCAGGGACGGCCGAGCGACGGCACCGACGCCACCGGCTTCTTCAACGTCGAGATCCTGGCCCCGCTCAAGCCCATCGACGAATGGCGCAAGGGGCTCGACAAGGAGCAGCTCATCGCCGGCCTGTCGAAGCGCCTCGACGCCGAGTTCCCCGGCATCGAGTTCAACTTCTCCCAGTACATCGAGGACAACGTCCAGGAGGCGGCCTCGGGCGTGAAGGGCGAGAACTCGGTCAAGGTCTACGGCACCGACCTCGCCGCGATCACCAAGGCGGCCAACGACGTGAAGGCGGTGCTCGCCACCGTGCCCGGCGTCACCGATCTCTCGGTCTTCGCCTCGCTGGGCCAGCCGACGGTGCGCATCGACGTCGACCGCCACAAGGCCGCCCGCTACGGCCTCTCGATCGGCGACGTGAACACCACGATCGCCGCCGCGATCGGCGGCCAGACCGCGGGCGACCTCTACGAGTACGGCTCCGACCGGCATTTTCCGATGCGGGTGCGGCTCGCCCGCGAGTACCGCTCCTCGCTGGCCACCATCCGCAACATCACCATCGGCGCCGCCAACCCGAACGGCGGCGTGGTGCAGGTGCCGCTCTCCGAGATCGCCGACGTCGACCTCGTCTCGGGCGCCTCGTTCATCTACCGCGAGGACCAGGAGCGCTACATCCCGGTCAAGTTCTCGGTGCGCGGGCGCGACCTCGGCGGCACCGTGCTGGAGGCGCAGCGGCGCGTCGCCGACGAGGTGACGCTGCCGGCCGGCTACCACCTCGAATGGGTCGGCCAGTTCACCAACCTGCAGGACGCGGTCACCCGCCTCAGCCTCGTGGTGCCGATCACCCTGGTGCTGATCGCGCTGCTGCTGTTCATCAACTTCAACTCGGTCGCCGACATGCTGCTCGGCCTGTCGGTGATCCCGATGGCGATGATCGGCGGCATCTTCGCGCTGGCGCTCACCGGCACCCCGTTCTCGATCTCGGCGGCGATCGGCTTCATCGCCCTGTTCGGCATCTCGACGATGGAGGGCGTGATCCTGCTCGCCTACTACAACCAGCTGATGGAGGAGGGCTGGCCGCGCAAGGAGGCCGTCTGGCACGCCTCGATCGTGCGGATGCGGCCGGTGATGATGACCTGCGTCGCCGCCTGCGTCGGCCTGCTGCCCGCGGCGGTCTCCACCGGCATCGGCTCGCAGGTGCAGAAGCCCCTGGCGCTCGTCGTCGTCGGCGGCATCCTGCTCGCGCCGAATCTGATCCTGGTGGTGGTGCCGGTGCTGATCTCGCTGTTCTCGCGCCGCCGGCCGAACCCGCTCGCGCCGCCCGCTCTCCATCGGGCGGCGGCGTGATGGTTTTGATCAGGACGTTGCCGCGCCCCTTCCCTCCCCCCTCTGCGGGGGCGGGTGGGCCTCGCGTCAGCGAGGGTCGGGAGAGGAGAGCGCCATGTCCGGAGAGGTCGCTCCCCTCTTCCGACCCGCTTCGCGGGCCACCCTCCCCCGCGGAGGGGGGAGGGCAAAGCGCGCTCGTCCTCGCAGCCGTGGCGCCGGCACCACAACGCTCGGCCTCCCCGCCGGCGACGCCGCCCGCCGCATTGACTTGCGCCGCCCCCGCGGCGCTCTACCGGGCGGAGGATGGCGCCGTCGCGCGCGCGTCCCGCGTCGGAAGCGTCATGATCGAGACGGCCCTCAACCGCCGGTCCGCACGGGCCGTGGCCCTCGCCGCGAGCCTGGCCCTGTCGGGCTGCGCGGTCGGCCCGAACTACGTCGCGCCCGAGGACCCGCCGGTCGCGCGCTACACCCGCGAGCCGCTGGCGAACCCGAGCGCGGCCGACAAGGTCGCCACCCGGCAGGGCGGCTCGGCCGACCAGAGCTTCGTCTCGGGCGCCGACATCCCCGGCCAGTGGTGGACGCTGTTCCGCTCGAAGGCGCTGAACCGCCTGGTCGAGGAGGCGCTGGCCAACAACCCGAACCTGGAGGCGGCGCAGGCCTCCCTGCGCATCGCGCAGCAGAACGTGCTGGCCCAGAAGGGCACGCTCTATCCCTCGCTCTCGGCCAACCCGCAGGCGCTCGGCGCCAAGGCGCCGGGGCTCGACCTGCAATCGCCGCTGCAGAACCAGAACAACTACCTCTACAGCCTCTACACCCCGCAGGTGACGGTGGCCTTCAATCCCGACGTGTTCGGGCTCAACCGCCGCACCATCGAGGGCCTGGAAGCCACCGCCGAGAACCAGCGCTTCCAGCTCGAGGCGGCCTATCTCAGCCTCACCGCCAACGTCGTCGCCGCCGCGATCCAGGAAGCGGCACTGCGGGCGCAGATCGACGCGACCAAGCGGGTGATCCAGGCGCAGACCGAGGTGCTGACCCTCTACAACAAGCAGCTCTCGCTGGGGCAGATCGCCGGCGCCGACGTGATCCAGCAGCAGGCGGCCCTGTCGCTGTCGCAGCAGCTGCTGCCGCCGCTGGAGAAGCAGCTGGCGCAGCAGCGCAACCTCCTGACCGCGCTCGCCGGCCGGCTCCCGAGCGAGGAGGTGGCCGAGACCTTCACCCTCGCGGCCCTGCGCCTGCCGACGAAGGTGCCCGTCAGCCTGCCCTCGCGCCTGGTGCAGCAGCGGCCGGACGTGAAGGCCGCCGAGGCCCTGGTGCAGCAGGCCAGCGCCGGCATCGGCGTCGCGGTGGCGAACCGCCTGCCGCAATTCGCGATCACCGGCGCCGGCGGCTCGAGCGCGGTGCGGCTCGCGCAGATCGCCAACCCGGGCGCCGGGTTCTTCACCATCCTCGGCCAAGCCACCGCGCCGATCTTCGACGCCGGCACGCTCTATCGCCGCCAGCGCGCCTCCGAGGAGACGCTCACCCAGGCCCAGGCCCAGTACCGCGCGGTGGTGATCGCCGCGTTCCAGAACGTGGCCGACGCGCTGCGCGCGCTGCAGGCGGACGCCGGCGCGGTCGCCGCCGCCTCGGCCGCCGAGAAGGCCACCGGCCAGAGCCTCGAGCTGATCCGCAAGCAGTTCTCGGCCGGCGCCGTGAACTCGACCCAGGTGCTGATCGCCCAGCAGGGCTACCTCTCGGCGCTCGTCACCTCGGCCGGCGCGCGCGCGACGCAGTACGCCGACACCGCGGCCCTGTTTCAGGCGCTCGGCGGCGGCTGGTGGAACCGCGCCGACGTCGCCCCGCCCCCGCCCGAGACCGACCCGCTGAAGTTTCTCTAGGCGGCCTCGGCGCAGCCGCCGATCCGGAGCTTGGCGGACGCGCGAGGTGGCAGGGGCGATATCGGCATGGTGACGTCATCGCCGGAGCCGCCTGCGATCGACATCACACTCCCGCCGTCATTCCGGGACTGCGAAGCAGAGCCCGGAATGACGGAGCGGGCACGGTCATCCCCGCACGAACAGACGGACGCGCGGGGCGATCCGCCCTCAAGCCCCCGCCACCACCAGGACGATCTCCCGGCGATGCGGCCGGTCGCGGTGCTCGATCAGGTACACGCCCTGCCAGGTGCCGAGGGCGAGGCGGCCGTCCAGAACGGGAATCGTCAGCGCGGAATCGGTGACCATCGTGCGGATGTGGGCGGGCATGTCGTCCGGCCCTTCCGCGCCGTGGACGTAGGCGACGTGGCGCGGGGCGAGACCGTCCAGCGCCGTCATCAGGTCGGCCTGCACGTCGGGGTCGGCGTTCTCCTGGATGGTCAGCGAAGCCGAGGTGTGCCGGCAGAACACCGTGGCGACGCCGTCGCGGACGCCGCTGCCGCGCACGAAGGCGGCGACCGCGTCCGTGAACTCGGTGAAGCCCGGACCCGGCGTCGCGATCGTCAGCCGCGCGCCGGCCTGCCGCCGGATCTCGCCCGAAAATAGGGTCTCGACGGGTCCCACCGTGCCGCGCTTCATTCCGTCGTCTCCAGGGTCGTGCCCGGCATCGTCTCGCGCTCGCCCCGCGCCAGGATGCGTTCCAGAAGCTCGATCCGGTCGGCCTCGGCCGCCGGCTTGTCCCAGCGGATGCGGCTGACGCGGGGGAATCGCATCGCGACGCCCGACTTGTGCCGGGTCGAGCGTTGCACGCCCTCGAAGGCGATCTCCAGCACCAATCCGCCCTCCATCCCGTAGCCGACCTCGCGCACCGGGCCGAAGCGCTTGACCGTGTGGTTGCGGACGTAGCGGTCGAGCTTGGCCAGCTCCGCGTCGGTGAAGCCGTGATAGGCCTTGCCCACCGGCACCAGCTCGGGGCCGCCCGCGCCGTCCCGCCACACCCCGAACGTGTAGTCGGAGTAGAACGACGAGCGCTTCCCGTGCCCGCGCTGGGCGTACATCATCACCGCGTCGACCAGATGCGGCTCGCGCTTCCACTTCCACCACGGGCCCTTGGGGCGGCCGGGCAGGTACGGGCTGTCGCGGCGCTTGAGCATCACGCCCTCGATCGCGTCGGCGTCGTCGCCCGCCCCGACCGCGGCCGGGTCGGCCCGCGCCGCCGCGAGATCGTCCCAGGTCGCGAACGGCACCAGCGGCGACACGTCGATCCGGGCGTGGTCGAGCGTCGCCACGAACGCCTCCAGCCGGGCGCGCCGCTCCACGAAGCCGAGGGCCCGCAGGTCCTCGCCGTCGGCGGTCAGCAGGTCGTAGGCACGCACATGGGCCGGGAACTCCTCCATCAGCTTGCCCGTCACCGCCTTGCGGTTGAGGCGCTGCTGCAGGACGTTGAAGCTCTGCACGCGGCCCTCGCGCAGGATCAGCAGCTCGCCGTCCAGCGTGCCGGTGAAGGTGACGGCCTCGGCGAGGTCGGGAAAGGCGCCGGAGATGTCCTCGCCGGTGCGCGAGTAGATCCGCGCCACCGGCTCGCCCGCCGCGTCGCGCCCGCCGACGAGCTGAACGCGGATGCCGTCCCACTTCCACTCGCCGGAGAAGTCGGCCGGGGCGAGCTTGTCGAAGTCGGTCTCCTCCTCGATCGGGTGCGACAGCATCGGCGGCCGGAACGGGGCCGGGTTCAGGGTCTCGGGCCGCGGGCCGCGCCCCTCCGCCCAGGCGAACAGGGTCTCGAACGGCGCCCTGAGCCCGTGCCAGACCTCCTCGACCGCGTCCGCCTCGTGGCCGCCGAGCGCGCCGACCGCGGTCTTGGCGAGCCGGGCCGAGACGCCGACGCGCAGGTTGCCGGTCACGAGCTTCAGGAGCGCCCACCGCCCGGTTTCGTCCAGCGCGTCGAGCCAGGTCGCCAGGTGGCCGGGCAGGTCGGCCTTGCGGATGGTGGACAGGGTCTCGACCACCTCGGCGAGCGTCGGCACGTGCGGGGGCGGGTTGTTGTGGCCGGGGCCGGGCGCGCCGACCGCCCCCCCCTCCCGCTCGGGAGAGGGGGCCGGCGCTGCGTCCGCGACGGGCCCCGGCCAGATCAGCGCGGTCGTTTCGGCGAGGTCGCCGACGTAGTTGTGCGAGAGCCGGAACAGCACCGGGTCGATCCGGGCCTCGACGAGGCCGCGGATCAGCGCGGGCTTGGCCTCGCGAAAGCTCAGGGTGCCGGTCATCGCCGCGAGCGCGTAGCCGCGCTCCGGGTCGGGCGTGCGGGCGAAGTAATCCTGCAGCAGCCGCAGCTTGGCGTTGCGGCGCGGCTCGTAGGCCAGGCGGTCGAGGAGCTCGGCGAACTCGTTCACGCGGCGGCCTCTTCGGCTGCGTCCCCGGCGGCCGGCTCGGCCTCGCCGTCGTCGCCGTAGCCCAGCATGTGCAGCGGTTTGGCCTTGATCCCTTGGCTTCCGCACCAGTGCACCAGCGCGTCCTCCTGCCCGTGCGTCACCCAGACCTCGCCGGCCCCCGTCTCGCGGATGGTGCGGCAGAGATCCGGCCAGTCGGCGTGGTCGGAGATCACCAGCGGCAGCTCGACGCCCTTCTGGCGGGCGCGGGCCCGCACCCGCATCCAGCCCGAGGCGAAGCTCGTGACGGGATCGGGGAATTTTCGCGACCACACGTCCTGGATCGACGAGGGCGGGCACAGCACGATGGCCCCCTTCAGGCTCGCCCGGTCGGCCGCCGCCACCTTGGGGGTCTCGCCGAGCGCGAAGCCCTCGCGCTTGTATAGCTCGGTCAGCTTCTCCATCGCCCCGTGCAGGTGGATCGGCCGGTCGTAGCCGGCCTCGCGCAGCAGCATCATCACCCGCTGCGCCTTGCCGAGCGCGTAGGCGCCGACGATGTGGGCGCGCTCCGGGAACAGCGCCACGGAATCGAGGAGCTTGCGCACCTCTGCCGCGGTGTCGGGCATGCGGAATACCGGCAGGCCGAAGGTCGCCTCGGTGATGAACACGTCGCACGGCACCACCTCGAACGGCAGGCAGGTCGGGTCGCGCGCGCGCTTGTAGTCGCCCGACACCACGACGCGCACGCCCCCGGCCTCGATCGCGATCTGCGCCGAGCCGAGCACGTGGCCGGCGGGGGCGAACCGCACCGTCACGTCGCCGATGCGGATCGGCGCGCCGAGCGCCGCCTCCTGGCGCGCACGGCAGAAGTCCTCGCCGTAGCGCACCGCCATGATGCGCAGGGTCTCGCCGGTGGCCAGCACGCTGCCGTGGCCGGCTCGGGCGTGGTCGGCATGGCCGTGGCTGATCAGCGCCCGCTCGACCGGCCAGGTCGGGTCGACGTGGAAGCGCCCGAGCGGGCAGTACAGCCCCTCGCGGGTGAGGGTGAGAAGGTCGCCGGCGCGAAGCGTCATCGGTCCCGTGGTGACGGTGGATGGGATCGGGGGTGATATAGGGCGTCGTCCCGACGAGACCCGGATCGATCCCCACCATGTCCCAGACCGGCTCCGGCGACCTGCTGGCCGACCGCCGCTTCGCCTATGCCGAGGCGTGCCTGGCCGAGGGCGATTGCGTCGGCGCCGCCGAGATGGCGGAGCAGGCGCTCGAGCGCGCCCCGCGCTTCGCCGCCGCCTGGGTCCTGCTCGGGCGGGCCCGCGAGGCGCGCTACGCCGCCGGGGCCGCGGCCGGCACCGCCGAGCCGGGCCTGTTCCAGGCGGCGTTGCGCGCCTACGAGACCGCCCGCGACCTCGACCCCGAGGACACGCTCGGCATGCTCGTCCACCTCGCGCGCCTCGGTGGCGACGCGGCGCTGCCGGTCCTGTCGCCGGCCTATCTGCGCGCGCTGTTCGACGGCTATGCCGGACGCTTCGAGCGCCACCTCGTCGAGGGCCTGGGCTATTGCGGCCCGGCGCTGCTCTGCGCGGCACTCGATGCGGACGGCCCCCGGCGATACCGCGACGCGATCGATCTCGGCTGCGGCACCGGCCTGATGGGCGCCGCGCTCGGCCCCCGCGTCGAACGGCTCACCGGCGTCGACCTCGCGCCGGCGATGCTGGCGCTCGCCCGGCGGAAGGGCATCTATGCCCGTCTCGTCGAGGCGGGGATCGACGGGTTCCTGTCCGAGGCGCCGGCGGCCTCCGCCGACCTCTGCGTCGCGGCCGACGTCTTCATCTACGTCGGCGCGCTCGAGGGCGTGCTCGCCGGGATCGCGCGGGTGCTGCGCCCGGGCGGGCGCGTCGCCTTCACGGTGCAGTCGCACGACGGCGCCGGCGTCGTGCTCGGGCCGGACGGGCGCTACGCCCACGCCGACGCCTGCATCGCGAAGGCCGTGGCCCAGGCCGGCCTCGCCGACCTCGCGCTCCGCCCGGCGGCGGTCCGGCGCGAGCGCGGCCACGACGTTCCCGGCCGAACGGTGATCGCAGTCAAACCCGAGACGTGACGCAGTTTAATCCCTGCGCCGCACAGCAACGTGAGGAAAAACACGCCGCCGTGATGAGCAGGTTGAACCTTGGCCGTGCTCGACCCTTTATAGCCGGCGATTCCGCCAAGACCCGTTCAACGATCTGCGCCTTCCTGCGGGGGCGCAGGCGCGACCCACGACGCTTGCGAGGCATTCCATGGTGAACGAGAAGACCGCTCCCGGCGATCCGCCGGACAAGGCCTTCCCGGCGAGCGCGGCGACCCGCATCCCGCTCGCGATCGTGCTCGCGTTCCTGGCCGGCGCGACGGACTCGATCGGCTTCCTCGAGTTCTCGCAGCTGTTCATGTCGTTCATGTCCGGCAACACCACCCGCTTCGGCGTCGCCGTTGCCAACGCCGACTGGGAGAACACCGCCCGCGTCGTCACGGTGATCCTGGTGTTCTGCTTCGGCGCCTTCCTCGGGACGCTGATCGCCGCCTGGGTCGGCCGCTGGCGACTCTCGGTGCTGCTGACGATCGAGGCCGCGCTGCTGGCGCTCGGCCTGCTGATGCCCTGGGGCACCTTCGCCTTCCCGCTGCACGCCTACCCGATCGTGCTGGCGCTCGGCCTGCAGAACGCGATCCTTCAGGACGAGGGCGGCCGCAGCATCGCGCTCACCTACGTCACCGGCGCGGTGGTCCGCTTCGGCACCGGCATGGCCAACCTGATCCTCGGGACGGTCGCGTCCTCGTTCTGGATCCAGGCGCCGCTCTGGGCCGGGCTCTCCTCCGGCGCGGTCGTCGGCGGCCTGCTGCAGATCCGCTACGGCGAGACCGCCTTCCTGTTCCCGGCGGCGCTCGCCGCCCTGCTCGCCGTGGTCGCGGTGATCCTGACGATCGCCAAGCCCGGCAGCACGCTGGTCGCCGGCTCCTCGCCGGCCCCCGACGCCAGCCCCGACGCGAAGGCGATCGACGCGATCCACTGATCGCCCTCTCTTCCCCTCCCCCCTCTGCGGGGGGAGGATAGAAACGCTCAATCCACCGGCGCCCCACGCAGGCGCTTGGTCGCGCCGCGCTGGGTCTTGGCCTCGAGCCGGCGCTTCTTCGAGGCGAGGGTCGGACGCGTGGCCCGGCGCGGCACCGGGGGCACCGCGGCTTCGGCGACGAGCTTGGCCAGCCGCTCGCGGGCGTCGGCGCGGTTGCGCTCCTGTGTGCGGAACTGCTGGGCGCTGATCACCAGGACGCCGTCGGCGGTGAGCCGGCGCCCGGCGAGCCGCATCAGCCGCACCGCGACCGCGTCCGGGAGCGTAGCGGAGCGACGCACGTCGAAGCGCAGCTGCACCGCGGTCGAGAGCTTGTTGACGTTCTGGCCGCCGGGACCCGACGCCCGCACGAAGGTCTCGTGCAGCTCCGCCTCGTCGATGGCGATCTGGGGCGTGCAGACCAGGGCCACGGCCCCCTCCCCTGCGGCTCAGCCGGCTTCCGCCGGGGTGCGCGCCTTCACGGCCAGCGCATGGAGGCCGCGCGCGAACGCTTCGGCCATCAGCGCGTTGACGACGCGGTGACGGTCGACGCGGCTCTTCCCCTCGAAGGCGGCCGAGACCACATCGATGCGAAAGTGCGTCTCGCCCCCCGGCCGCGCGCCGGAATGGCCGGCATGCAAGTGGGATTCATCCACCACCGAGAGGCGCGCGGGCGCGAGTTCCGCCGCCAGCTTGCCCTCGATCCAGTCCCGCAGCGTCGCTGTCTCGGTCATCCGCCCGTCCCTCGTCTCACCCGAACAGCCGCGTCACCAAGCGGCCGGGCCGTCAAGCCCGTTCGCCCGCATGCGTCATCAGGCCCGGCGCCCTTGTGTCTCGGGTCCGCCCCCTCATAATCGCCCCGTCATGGATCTCAACTCGCCCCTGTTCGACAGCATCCGCATCCGGCGCACCTGCGACGAGCCGAAGACCGCGGCCGGCAAGACCGCCGGCGGGAAGACCGCGAGCGGCAAGCCCGCCGGCACCTGCGAGGCGGAGGGCTGCACCCATGCGGGCCTGTTCCGTGCGCCCAAGGGCCGCCGCGCCGAAGGGCAGTACTGGAACTTCTGCATCGACCACGTGAAGGCCTACAACGCCACGTACAACTACTTCGACGGCATGAACGACGACGCCGTCCAGGCCTTCCAGAAAGACGCGATCATCGGCCACCGCCCGACCTGGGCGATGGGCGTCAACCGCCCGGCGAGCGCCAAGGCAGCCGACGCGCCGCCGCGCGACTGGGCCTATGTCGACCCGCTCGGCGTGCTGCGCGCCGAGGGCGTCGGCGGCGCCCGCGGGCGGCAGGCCCCGGCCGAGCCCGCGCGCCCGAAGCTCTCGGCGACCGTGCGCCGGGCGCTCGACGTGCTCGGCCTCGAGGAAGGCGCCGACACCGCCGCGATCAAGGCGCAGTACAAGTCCCTGGTGAAGCGCTTCCACCCCGACGCCAACGGCGGCGACCGCTCGTTCGAGGAGCGCCTGCGCGACATCATCCGGGCGCACGACGTGCTGCGCGCGGCCGGGCTCTGCTGAGGCGGCTCGGCACGATCGATGCAAAGTCGACCGTCGCGCCGTCGTCGGCGGCTTTCGCGCGCGGACGACCGGCAATTTTCTATTGCAGGCCTATATGGGGGTCTTGCACCCGATCCGGCCCGTCTGTGGCGCCCCGGCGCGACGACGTTTAAGGAAGGGCCTGCATCCCGGCAGCGACTGGCCGGCGAGGCGAGGCCCGAGACAAGTTCCGCGCGGCTTTCGATCCGATGCCCTTCGGAAGACCGCCCCTACGAGGTTCCGTATGCTCTCTGACGACAAGCCTGCCATGCTCCCCGACCGCACCGTCTCCGTCCGCGCCACCTTCGGCATCGACATCGACCTCGAGGTTCCCGCGTTCTCCGAGACCAGCGAGCACGTGCCGGATCTCGATGCGGACTACATCTTCGACCGCGAGACGACGCTGGCGATCCTGGCGGGCTTCGCGCGCAACCGCCGCGTCATGGTCACCGGCTATCACGGCACCGGCAAGTCGACCCATATCGAGCAGGTCGCCGCCCGGCTGAACTGGCCCTGCGTGCGGATCAACCTCGACAGCCACGTCTCGCGCATCGACCTCGTCGGCAAGGACGCGATCGTGCTGCAGGACGGCAAGCAGATCACCGCCTTCCAGGACGGGATCCTGCCCTGGGCGCTGCAGAACAACGTCGCGCTGGTCTTCGACGAGTACGATGCCGGACGGCCCGACGTGATGTTCGTGATCCAGCGCGTGCTGGAGCTCTCCGGCCGCCTGACGCTGCTCGACCAGAAGCGGGTCATCCGCCCGCACCCAGCCTTCCGGCTGTTCGCCACCGCCAACACGGTGGGCCTCGGCGACACCTCGGGCCTCTATCACGGCACCCAGCAGATCAACCAGGGCCAGATGGACCGCTGGTCGATCGTCACCACCCTGAACTACCTGCCGCACGACCGCGAGGTCGACATCGTGCTGTCGAAGGCGCTGCACTACAAGGGCGACCCCGGCCGCGACATCGTCAGCCGCATGGTCCGCGTCGCCGACCTGACCCGCAACGCCTTCATGAACGGCGACCTCTCGACGGTGATGAGCCCGCGCACGGTGATCACCTGGGCCGAGAACGCCGACATCTTCCGCGACATCGGCTTCGCCTTCCGGGTCACCTTCCTCAACAAGTGCGACGAGCTGGAGCGGACGCTGGTCGCCGAGTTCTACCAGCGCGCCTTCGGCAAGGAGCTGCCCGAGAGCGCGATGAACGTCGCGCTGAGCTGATCGACGATGGAGGAATCGATGGCGCAGGTTGCTTCGGGCCCGGAGACGGAGCCAGCCGGCTTCGCGTCGCCGCGCGCGGGTACGCGCCACGAAGCTGACCTCTACACGTGGGTGCAGGAGCAAGTGGCCCACCTTCGCGCTGGCCGGGTCGAGGTTCTCGATCTCGACAACATCGCTGAGGAACTGAGCGACGTGGGTTCGGAGCAGTACGATAAGCTAGAGAGCGCGATCGAGGTCCTGCTCGCCCATGCCCTGAAGTGGGACTTCCAGCCGGAACGCCGGAGCAGGAGCTGGGCGTTGACCATCGCGGAGCAGCGCCTGCGGATCGAGAGGCAGTTGCGCAAGAACCCCGGCCTGAAGTCGCGCATCGCGGAGGCGGTCACCGACGGATTCCGGACCGGCAGGCTTCGGGCTGCGCGCGAGATGCGTCGCTCGCTCGAGACCCTCCCCACCGACAATCCCTACGTCTGGGACGACATCCTGAACCGCCCCTTCGAACTCGACGCCGACCGGTAGCACCCATGTCCATCTCCAACCGCAAGCCGGGCGAGCGCCGCGAGCCGGTCGCCGAGCCCCTGAAGCGCTCGGTCGCCGGGTGCCTGCGCGCCATCGCCAAGCGCTCCGAGGTCGAGGTCACCTACGCCACCGACCGGCCGGCGCTGACCGGCGACAAGGCGCGCCTGCCCGAGCCGCCGCGCAAGCTCACGGTCGGGGACGTCGCGGTGCTCCGCGGCAACGCCGACGCCATGGCCCTGCGCCTGGGCTGCCACGACATCGCCGTCCACCGCCGGCTCGCGCCCGAGAATTCCGCGGCGCGCGCGGTGTTCGATGCGGTCGAGCAGGCCCGCGTCGAGGCGATCGGCTCGCGTCGGATGTCGGGCGTCGCCACCAACATCTCCGCGATGCTGGAGGACCGCTACCACCGCGGCGGCAAGTACGAGACCATCACCGACCGCGCCGACGCGCCGATGGAGGATGCCGTCGCGCTGATGGTGCGCGAGCGCCTGACCGGCCAGAAGCCGCCGGAGGCCGCCAAGCGCATCGTCGAGCTGTGGCGCGCGCACATCGAGGACAAGGCCGGCCCGAACCTCGACGGGCTGATCGGCTCGATCGAGGATCAGCGCGGGTTCGGCCGCTCGGTGCGCGAGCTGCTATCCTCCCTCGACATGGCCGACGAGACCCCGTTCGACCCCGAGGACGACGAGAACGACGACGAGAACGAGGCCCAGGACGACGAGCAGACCCCGAGCGAGGGCGATGCCGAGGAGCAGAGCCAGGGCGACCGCGCCGAGGTCGAGACCTCGGAGGAGGCCTCCGACGACATCGAGGAAGGCGCGCAGGAGGCGGCCGACGCGCCGTCCGGCGAGCTTCCCGAGGAATCCGAGGACGCGGAATCGGAGGAGGCCTCCGAATCCTGGCGGCCGCCGTCGAAGGTCGCCAACGAGCTGCGCGGGCCGGACTACAGGGTGTTCAATCCGAGGTTCGACGAGGTGATCCACGCCGAGGACCTGTGCGACGCCGAGGAGCTGGCGCGGCTGCGCAGCTACCTCGACAAGCAGCTGTCGCATCTCCAGGGCGTGGTCGGGCGGCTGGCCAACCGCCTCCAGCGCCGGCTGCTGGCGCAGCAGAACCGCGCCTGGGACTTCGACCTCGAAGAGGGCCAGATCGACCCGGCGCGCCTCGTGCGCGTGGTCATCGACCCGTTCCAGCCGCTGTCCTTCAAGCAGGAGAAGGACACGAACTTCCGCGACACCGTGGTGACGCTGCTGCTCGACAATTCCGGCTCGATGCGGGGGCGCCCGATCACCGTCGCCGCGACCTGCGCCGACATCCTGGCCCGCACCCTCGAGCGCTGCGGCGTGAAGGTCGAGATCCTGGGCTTCACCACCCGCGCCTGGAAGGGCGGCCAGTCGCGCGAGGCGTGGCTCGCCGCCGGCAAGCCGAACGCGCCGGGCCGCCTCAACGACCTGCGCCACATCGTCTACAAGAGCGCCGACGCGCCCTGGCGCCGGGCGCGCAAGAATCTCGGGCTGATGATGCGCGAGGGCCTGCTCAAGGAGAACATCGACGGCGAGGCGCTGGACTGGGCGCACAAGCGCATCCTGGCCCGGCCCGAGCAGCGCAAGATCATGATGGTGATCTCGGACGGCGCGCCGGTCGACGACTCGACGCTGTCGGTCAACGCCGGCAACTATCTCGAGCGCCACCTGCGCTGGATGATCGAGGAGATCGAGCAGCGCTCGCCGGTGGAGCTGCTGGCCATCGGCATCGGCCACGACGTGACCCGCTACTACCGTCGCGCAGTCACGATCATCGACGCCGAGGAGCTCGGCGGCGCGATGACGGAAAAGCTCGCCGAGCTGTTCGAGGAGGATGCCGCCGGCCGCGCCCCGATGCGCGCCGCCGGCGGACGCCGGCGCTGACGCCTCAGGCCAGCGCCCGCAGGGCGATCAGCACGGCGAGGTGCCCCGGGTAGAACGCCTGCAGCGCGTAGGGCGGCAGGAAGCGCGGTCGGCCGCGCAGCCGGAGGGCGGCGAGCAGGACCAGCGGGACGCCGATCCCGATCGTCGCGGCGTCGGCGAGCGCCGAGAGGGACGCGGCCTCGCCCCGCGGGTGCCAGCCGTGCCAGTTCAACCCGACGATCGCGGCGACGAGCCAGGCGCCGTAGGCGCGCGGTTCGCGCAGCGCCAGAAGGATCGCCGCCGGCAGCAGGATGCCGGCCAGGCCGAAATCCACCGCCGTCTTGGCGAGCGCGGGGGCGAGGAACACCACGGCGAGGCCGAGCGCCAGGGCCGCGTGGCGTCGCGGAGGGCGTCCCCTCTCGAGCGCGGTCGCGAACGTGATGCCCGCCGCCAGGGTGAACAGGATCGACCCCTCGGTCGTGCCGAAGGGGAAGGCGGCGGCGTAGATCGCCTGCGTCGGCACCGCGAGGGCGAGCAGCGCCAGCCCGTAGCGGCCGGGATCGGCGCCGCGCAGGATGTGCAGCACGGACACCACGCAGAACAGCGGGAAGGCGATCCGCCCGAGCCGCCACAGGGCGACGGCGTGGCCGTCGAGCAGGATGGTGTCGACGTGGTCGCCGACCATCAGCACGGCGGCGGCCCCCTTGATCGCGTCGAGGGGCGCGCCGGCGAACGACGCGGCGGGCACGAAAAAACCGCCGGCATGGGGGTCCATGCGGCGGTTCATGATCTCACATCGCCCGGAGGCGACCGCTTCAGGCGGCGACGGCGTCCGGAGCCGCGGTCTCGCCGAGCTTCTTGTGGATCTCGCGCTTGAGGAGCTTGGCCGTCTGCGACAGCTCGACCTCGTGCGCCTTCACGAGGAAGGCGTCGAGGCCGCCGCGGTGCTCGACCGAGCGGAGCGCGTGCGCGGTGACGCGCAGGCGCACGCGGCGGTTCAGCGCGTCCGAGGTCAGCGTGACGTTGCAGAGGTTCGGCAGGAACCGGCACTTCGTCTTGCGGTTCGAATGGCTCACGAGGTGGCCGACCTGAACGGCCTTGCCGGTGAGTTCGCAGCGGCGTGCCATGATAACGCTATCCTGTCTCGTTCCTGGGCGATGCGGACCCGCCCTCCCGGGCCGGATGCGCCGCCTGCGCGGCCCCACCCGAACGTCGTTCCAGGTCTCGCGCAGTCGTGTCTGAGTGGCGGCCTATAGGCGAGACGGCCCGGGACCGTCAAGGCAAAACCCGACCGGGCGCCCGGATTGGGGGCGCCTGCGGACGCGCACGACGCCGCCGGCGTCGCGGCGCGTGCCGTCGCACGATCGATATGAGCACGGAACGGCCGAGGGTCCAAGCGCGGAGGCGGGAAGGCTTGCGCGGGCGACGCCGCCTCGGCCCTGCGGCGACCCGCCGGCCCGGCGGCCACGGGCCCTGGGCGCGCGCGGAACGGCCTGTTAACCATGCGGCTCGGATAACCGTCGCCTGGGCAGCCCCGGGGCTCCGCGTCGTCGGGGCCGGTGCCCGGACGACCTCGTGAGGATGCGATTCGGACCATGAGCGCCCGCCCCCACCGCAGCGCCTTCCCACTGATGCGCCTCGTTCTCGCCGCCGCCCTCGGCGCCGGCGCCCTCTCGCCGGCCGAGGCGCGGGAGCGCAAGGCCGCGCCCGCCAGCATCGCCGTCGATTACGGCATCGCGCTCGCCGGCCTGTCGATCGGCACCGCGCGGCTCGCCGGCACCTTCGAGAACGCAAAGTACCGCGTCGACGTCTCGGCGACGCTGACCGGCCTCGTCGGCGCGATCACCGGCGGCCAGGGCTCGGCCCGCTCCGCCGGGATCATCGCCGCCGCGCCGCAGCCCAACACCTTCTCGATCGCGACGCGGACCGCCAATTCGGGGATCGCCGTGCGCATGGCGCTCGCCCACGGCAACGTCACCCAGTCCGAGGTCACGCCGCCGCTCGTCGACATGGACGACCGCGTGCCGGTGACGCCCGCCAACAAGCGCGGGATCATGGACCCCGCCAGCGCCCTGCTGATGCCGGCCCAGGCCTCCGGCGACCTGACCAACCCGGACAATTGCAACCGCACGCTGCCGGTCTTCGACGGCGCGACCCGCTTCAACGTGGTCCTGAGCTACGGCGAGACCCGGGCGGTGGAGAAGCCGGGCTATTCCGGCCCGGTGCTGGTCTGCAACGCCCGCTACCAGGCGGTCGCCGGCCACCGGCCGGACCGGCCCGGGGTGCGCTTCATGGAGGAGAACCGCGACATGTCGGTCTGGCTCGCGCCGGTCGAGGGCACGCGGATGCTGGTGCCGATGCGCATCTCAGTGCGCACCACGGTGGGCACCAACATCATCGAGGCGACCCGCTGGGTGCGCGGCGCGGCCACCGCCGAGGCGCCGGCCACCACCGGCAGCCTCGCGAGCCGCTGAGGATGCGCGGCGCCGCGCTCGCGACGATCCTGGCGGCCTTCGCGCTGCTCGCATCCGGCCCGCGCCCGGCCGCGGCCGCGCCGCTGGAGGCCGGCGCCAGCCCCTGCGGCGGAAACGCCTACTCCTCCGCCGAGGTGACGGAGGGTCGCGGACGGCGGCGCGGGCCGCTCACCGCCGTGCCGGACACGCTCTGCGCCGACATCGAGACCGGGCAGCCGCCGACGCGGATCGAGCTCTACGGCATCCCGGATCGCGACGGATCGGCTTACGGCCTTGGCGGAGCGCCCGGAAGCGCCCCATATGAGCGCTCGTTCCGGCGCCGGCCGTCGGCCGACTGACGATCTCGCCCTTCCGGGGCGGGGCCCGTCGCCACCCGGCGTCCCGCGCCGTGCGGCTCCCAGCGCCGAAGGGATTGCTCCGATCCTCCAGCACCGCCGCTCCCTTCCGCCCTCGGCCCGCGCGCGCGGGGTCACGGCGGTGCTGGGGCCGACCAACACCGGCAAGACGCACCTGGCGATCGAGCGCATGCTGGCCCATCCCACCGGGATGATCGGCCTGCCGCTGCGGCTGCTCGCCCGCGAGGTCTACCTGCGGGTCGTGGCCCGCGTCGGCGTCGACAAGGTCGCGCTGGTCACCGGCGAGGAGAAGATCAAGCCGGACCGGCCGCGCTACTGGATCTCCACCATCGAGGCGATGCCGCGCGACCTCGACGTCGCCTTCGTGGCGATCGACGAGATCCAGCTCTCCGCCGACATGGACCGCGGCCACGTCTTCACCGACCGCCTGCTGAACCAGCGCGGCCGCGAGGAGACCCTGCTGATCGGCTCCTCGACGATCCTGCCTCTGGTGCAGGCGCTGATCCCCAACGTCCACACCACGACGCGCCCGCGCCTGTCGACGCTGACCTATGCCGGCGAGAAGAAGCTCGGGCGGATGCCGCGGCGCACCGCGATCGTCGCGTTCTCGGCCGAGGAGGTCTACGCCATCGCCGAGCTGATCCGGCGCCAGCGCGGCGGCGCCGCCGTGGTGCTCGGCGCGCTCTCGCCGCGCACCCGCAACGCGCAGGTCGAGCTCTACCAGTCCGGCGACGTCGACTATCTCGTCGCCACCGACGCCGTCGGGATGGGCCTCAACCTCGACGTCGACCACGTCGCCTTCGCCGCCACCTGGAAGTACGACGGGACCCGCTTCCGCAAGCTGACGCCCGCCGAGCTCGGGCAGATCGCGGGCCGCGCCGGGCGCCACCTCTCGGACGGCACCTTCGGCTCGACCGGGCGCTGCCGCCCGTTCGAGCCCGAGATGATCGAGCGGCTGGAGAACCACGATTTCGACCCCTTGCGCATCCTGCAATGGCGCAACCCGGACCTCGACTACGGCTCCCTCGAGGCGCTGCAGGCGAGCCTCGACGTGCATCCGAGCGAGCCCGGCCTGACGCGGGCGCCGATGGGCGAGGACCAGCAGGCCCTCGAGATCCTGATGAAGGAGGACGACATCCGCGACCTGTCGCGGAGCCAGTCCGCGGTGCGCCGCCTGTGGGACGTCTGCGGCGTGCCGGACTACCGCAAGGTCCACCCGCAGGTGCATGCCGACCTCGTGGCCGAGCTCTACCGCTTCCTGATGAAGGGCATGGCCGGTCGCATCCCCGACACCTGGTTCGCCGAGCAGGTGGCGATGATCGACCGCACCGACGGCGACATCGAGACCCTGTCGCGCCGGATCGCCCACGGGCGCACCTGGACCTTCGTCGCCAACCGCCCCGATTGGCTTCGCGATCCGGAACATTGGCAGGGCGAGACGCGTCGGGTAGAGGACAGGCTGTCCGACGCCCTGCACGAACGCCTCGCGAGCCGCTTCGTCGATCGGCGCACCAGCGTCCTGATGCGGCGCCTGAGAGAGAACACGATGCTCGAAGCCCAGATTACCCCCGACGGTGACGTGACCGTCGAGGGTCAACATGTCGGCCACCTCCACGGCTTCCTGTTCGTGCCCGATGCCAGCGCCGAGGGCCACGAGGCCAAGACGCTCCGCAGCGCCGCCGAGAAGGGCCTCGCCGGCGAGATCGAGGCCCGCGCTGAGCGCTTCGCCGCAGCCGCCGACGCCTCGCTGGTGCTGAGCCACGACGGCGTGATCCGCTGGACCGGCGCGCCGGTGGCCAAGCTCGCCCCCGGCGACAAGATCTTCGCGCCCCAGATCCGCCTGCTTGCCGACGAGGCGCTCGCCGGCCCCGCCCGCGAGAAGGTGGTGGCGCGCCTCGACGCCTGGCTGAAGGCGCACGTGACGCGCCTGCTCGGCCCGCTGATCGAGATCGAGACCGCCGCCGACCTCACGGGCCTCGCCAAGGGCATCGGCTTCCAGGTCGTCGAGGCGCTCGGCGTGCTGGAGCGCGCCCGCGTGGCGCAGGAGATGCGCACGCTCGACCAGGACGGCCGCGGCGCGCTGCGCCGGCACGGCGTCCGCTTCGGCGCCTACCACCTGTTCCTGCCGGCCCTGCTCAAGCCGGCGCCGCGGACGCTGGCCGCCCAGCTCTGGGCCCTGCAGAACGGCGGCCTCGAGCAGCGCGGCCTCGACGAGATCGGGCATCTCGCCGGCTCCGGCCGCACCTCGATCAAGGTCGATCCCGAGATCGCCAAGGGGCTCTATCGCGCCGCCGGCTTCCGCGTCTGCGGCGGGCGCGCCGTGCGCGTGGACATCCTTGAGCGGCTCGCCGACCTGATCCGCCCCGCAGTCGCCTATCGCCCCGGCACAACGCCCGGCGCGCCGCCCCCCGGCACCGCGGACAAGGACGGGTTCGTCGCCACCGTCGGCATGACCTCGCTGGTCGGCTGCTCGGGCGAGGACTTCGCCTCGATCCTGACCTCGCTGGGCTACGCCGCCGAGACCCGGCCCGGCCCGGCGATCACGGTGCCGCTGCTGCCCGCCGCGTCGACGACGCCGGTCCAGCCCGCCCCCGCCGCGGAAGCCAAGCCCGAGGCGACCTCCGAGACCGAAGTCGCCGAGGCCGCGCCCGCCGACGCGGCGACCTCGGAGGCCGTCTCGGAGCCGGCGGAGCCGAACGCGCCGGATGCGGAGGCCGTCCACGGCGACGCGCCCGAGGCAACGCACGAGCCCGAGGCTGCGCCTGCCGCCGAGGAGCCGGTTGCGGAAGCAGTGCCCGCCGAGGACGCCGTCGCCGAGCCGGCGACGGACGAGGCAGGCGTCGAGGCGACGGCGGCCGAGCCCGCCGAGGCGCCGGCGACCGAGGCGGCTACGGCCGAGGCCCCGACGGTCGGCGAGGGTGCCGTCGCGCCGGCGGCCGACGCGATTCCCGCCGAGGCCGCGTCCGAGCTTCTCGCCGACACCGTCGCCGAGGAGCCGGCGACCATCGAGGTGTGGACGCTGCAGCGTCACCAGCGCCAGGCCAACCCGCGCCCGAACCGCCCGCGCGGTGCCGGCCGCGGCCGCGACGGCGCCCCGGGCGCGCCCCAGGGCGAGCGCCGCGAGGGCGAGCCGCGCCGGGACGGCGGTCGCGACCGGCCGCGCCCCCATGCGGCCGAGGGCCGCGACCGGCCGCCGCGGCCGGACGGACCCCGGCCCGAGGGCGGCCGCCCGGAGGGTCCGCGCCGCCACGACGGCCCGCGCCGCGAGCGCTTCGAGCCCGGCGCCCGGCCCGACCGGCGCGACGAGCCGCGCCATGCCGGCCCCCGGCCGGATGCGCGCCCCCCGCGCCGCGAGCGGGCGCCCGATCCCGATTCGCCCTTCGCCAAGCTCGCCGCCCTGAAGGCGCAGCTCGAATCCGGCGAAGGCGGCAAGCGCTGAGGCATCACCGGTCCGCATGAAGGAAGGGCGGCAGCGGCTGGACAAGTGGCTGTGGTTCGCGCGGGTGGCGAAGTCCCGCTCGCTCGCCGCCCGCCTCGTCGAGGACGGCCACGTCCGCCTCAACGGAACCCGGACCACGCTGCCGGCGAAGGGCCTGGCCGTCGGCGACGTGCTGACGGTGGCCGCCGCCCACGCCACGATCATCGTGCGCGTCGTCGACCTCGGGACGCGACGCGGCTCGGCCGAGGTCGCCCGGCGATTGTATGCGGACCTGTCGGCCGGCGGCGAGGCGGCGCAGGCCCGATCGGTTTCCGAGCCCGAGCCGCCCCTGGAATCAGTGTAGACAAGCCACACTCCGGCACCGCGGGCCGGTTGCGGCATGGGTGCGCTTGTCAGCCCCCTTGGCAGGGGCTAGAGCCCTTGCCATCCAAGGGCCAACCCAAGGCCCGTCGACACGCAAGCCGAACGCGTCCTCGCCCGCCCGCGAGACCGTTCGAGCCCCCGGCGACCGCGGATGCGGCCAGCGCGGATCGAGGACGAAAATCGCACCATGACCTACGTCGTCACCGACAATTGCATCAAGTGCAAGTACATGGACTGCGTGGAAGTCTGCCCGGTGGACTGCTTCTACGAAGGCGAGAACATGCTCGTCATCCATCCCGACGAGTGCATCGATTGCGGGGTCTGCGAGCCGGAATGTCCGGCCGAGGCGATCAAGCCGGACACCGAGCCGAACCTCGAGACCTGGCTGAAGGTCAACGCCGACTACGCCAGAGACTGGCCGAACATCACCCAGAAGAAGGACGCTCCCGGCGACGCCAAGGAGTGGGACGGCGTGGCCGGCAAGTTCGAGGCGCACTTCTCCGCCGCCCCCGGCACCGGCGACTGATCACCCCCGCATCGGCCCGCGGCCTCGATGCCGCGGTTGCCTTGCCGGCTCGGTCCCGGCCTCAGCCAAACCGTGCATAACGTGCTTCGGACGGTGTCGAACCGTCGGGAGCGCGTCGCGCTGCTTTGATTCGACGGTTGATTTGTGATACACAATCCGCCTGCCGTCGCTCGCGCCTGACGTGCTGCCTGTCGCGTCCAAAAACGCGAATTCCGGATCGTCCAGGATAACAGGTGGCACGCGCTCGACTGCTGGAGGCTTCGCCTCCGGCGGCCGTTCTATCATGGGCTGCGCACGGCTGCGCCTGGGAGCTTTCGCCTGCCCGACCGATCCGGTCGGCGGCGTCGGTCGGGCGGTTGAAGCCGGGTGTCCCACCCCGGAAAGACATGGTCACGCGGGTGCTTGCAACCCCCCGCGCTTTGTTCTGGAGGCCCTTCTCGCATGACAACAGCCAAGAAGCCGACGACGGGTCGCCAGGGATTCAAGACCGGCGAGGCGGTGGTCTATCCCGCCCACGGCGTCGGCCGCATCACCGCGATCGAGGAGCAGGAGATCGCCGGCTACAAGCTCGAGCTGTTCGTCGTCTCCTTCGAGAAGGACAAGATGGTCCTGCGCGTGCCGACCGCGAAGGCCAACAGCGTCGGCATGCGCAAGCTCGCCGAGCCGGAACTGGTGAAGAAGGCCCTCGACGTGCTGACCGGCCGTGCCCGCGTCAAGCGGACGATGTGGTCGCGCCGCGCCCAGGAATACGAGGCCAAGATCAATTCCGGCGACCTGCTCTCGGTCACCGAGGTGGTGCGCGACCTGTACCGCTCGGAGGCCCAGCCCGAGCAGTCCTACAGTGAGCGCCAGCTCTACGAGGCCGCCCTTGACCGGATCGTGCGCGAGATCTCGACCGTCAACCGGATCACCGAGACCGAGGCGCTCAAGCTGATCGACCAGAGCCTGCAGAAGTCGCCCCGTCGCGGCAAGGCCGAAGCGGAGGCGGAAGCCGAGGCCGACGGCGACGAGGCCATCCAGGAAGAGGCCGCCTGAGGGCACGCCGATCGGCCGGGATCGTTCCGGCCACGTCCCATCCCGATCAGGCCCGGCGCGCGAGCGCCGGGCTTTTTCGTGCGTGCCGTCGCCCGCTCGATGGAGCGGTGGTCGGGTAACCTTCGATCGCGCAATCGTGCGTTCGACGGAACCGGACATCCTCGGCCCTGTTGGATCGCCGGCGGAACCTTCGCCTTCGCCCTCCCGTTGTTCGGTGCCTTGCGTGGACGCCCGGTCGGACCGGTGCCTCCGCAGGACGCGGCCGAGGCCGCAGCAGCGCTCGGAAGGAAGAGGCAGGCGGCATGGCGGAAATCGCGGGAATTCGTCGGCAGTTCATTCGCACCGCGATGGAAGCGCCGTTCCTCCAGCGGGACGAGGAACGCGGGCTGGCGGTGAGTTGGAAGGACGAGCGCGACGAGCGCGCCCTCCACAAGCTGATCTCGGCGCACATGCGCCTCGTGATCGCGCTGGCCGGTCGCTTCCGGCATTACGGCCTGCCGATGGCCGACCTCGTCCAGGAAGGCCATGTCGGCCTGATGGAGGCCGCCGCCCGGTTCGAGCCGGAGCGCGAGGTGCGGTTCTCGACCTACGCGACGTGGTGGATCAGGGCCTCGATCCAGGACTACATCCTGCGCAACTGGTCGATCGTCCGCGGCGGCACCAGCTCGGCGCAGAAGGCGCTGTTCTTCAACCTGCGGCGGCTGCGCGCACGCCTGATGCAATCGACCGAGGAGCGCGTCGGCGACGAGATCCACCGCCGCATCGCCACCGCCATCGGCGTCTCCCGCGAGGACGTGGCGTTAATGGACGCCCGCCTGTCCGGCCCCGACATGTCGCTCAACGCCTCGGTCGGCGAGGAGAGCGAGGCCTCGTCCGAGCGCATGGACTTCCTCGTCGACGGCGCGGCGCTGCCCGACGAGACCGTGACCGCCACGGTCGACGGCGAGCGCCGCCATCTCTGGCTGCAGCAGGCGCTGACCGTCCTGTCCGAGCGCGAGCTGCGCATCCTGCGCGAGCGCCGTCTCGCCGAGGACCAGGCCACGCTGGAAGCCCTCGGGCATCGCCTCGGCATCTCCAAGGAGCGCGTCCGCCAGATCGAGAACCGCGCCCTGGAGAAGCTCCGCCGGGCCCTGGCCGACCGCTTCCCGCAGACGACCGGTGCCGCCTACGCCGGGTAGGACGCCTCTCCGCATCGGTGACGAGAAAGGCCCGCCCGGATGGTCGGGCCTTTCTCGTTTTCGCGACGTCCCGTCTTCCCTCCCCCTCTGCGGGGGAGGGAGAGCGTCGCCCCCTACTTCGTCGACGTGCCCGTCGAGCCGGTGGCGTCCACCGGGCCCGGCTTGATGCTCCACAGCTCGGTCGGCAGGGCCGCCGGGGCGTCGGGCTTGTAGAAGGCCGAGTCCTGAATGTGCGAGGTCGTGAACAGGATGGTGCCGTCCGGCGCCTCGGCGAAGGTGTCGGGCCAGCGCAGGCGCGGATCCTGGATAAGCACCGTCGGCTTCCCGCCCTTGGCGGACAGGTCGAGGACCTTCACCGCGTTCTCCTCCGGCGCGCTGACGTACATCCGGCCGTCGTGCCGGCTGATGATCAGGCCGTCGGCGGGGCCGTTCTCGCCCACCGTCTCGACCTTGCCCGACAGGCTCTTGTCGGTGAGCGCGCTCGGCACCACCGAAGACGTCAACCACCCGGTCAGCGCGTCGGTCGGGAGGCTGTAGAGCGTCTTGCCCTTGATCGCCTGCCAGTAGAGCGTCTTGCCGTCGGGCGAGAGCGCGATGCCGTCGGCCGCGAACTCGACGCCGCGCCCGTCGGGCCGGCGCAGGGGCTTGCCGTCGTAGGTCACGGTCACGCTCTTGTCGGGCATGGTGGTCGGGTCGCCGTCGAGCAGGCGACGGGCCTTGCCGCTGTCGAGGTCGACCACGACGAGGGCGCCGCTCGCGCCGGAATCGGTGAGGTAGGCGGTCTTGCCGTCGGGCGAGAAGCGCACGTCGTTCAGGTACGAGCCCTGGGGCGCCACCGTCTCGTCGAAGGCGATGGTGCGGGCGGGCTTGTTGGTGCTCAGGTCAATCTCGACGAGCTTCGGCCCGTCCTTGACCACCGCCGCCATCGCGGGGGCGGCCGGATCGAGCACCCAGACGTTGCCCTTCGGATCGGCGACCACGCTCTGAACGCAGATCCAGTGGTTGCGCGCGTCGACCTCGTCCTTCTTCGCGTTGCGCCACGCATTCCACTCGGCATCGGGGAACGGCGTCAGCTTGCCGTCCTTCAGCTCGGCGACCGAGATCGCGGTATCCTCGGTCCAGCGCGGGAAGTTGACGAAGATGCGCCCGTCCTTTCCGACGGTGACGCCGGTGACCTGATGCTCGAAGCTCGCCACCTTGGTCAGCGCCGGCGCGGTGCCGGGCTGGGACGCGACCGATTCCTGCGCCACGGCGGCGCCGGAGAGCGCGGTTCCGGCAAGGAGGGCGCTGCCGAGCACGAGGCCCGCGCGGATGCCGGTGATCGTCATGGTCATGGAGAACCTTTTTTCGGGGCGGCGGACGCGCCGCATCAACCCAATCAACGCAGCCGGAGCCGGCCAAGCTTCATCGGACCGGCATCGTTCCGGCACGATCAGCGATGGTCGGCGCCCGCTGGCCCGGCGGTGGCGGCGAGGGTGCGGGCCATCCGCTCGATCCGCTCGGCGGCCCGCGACACGCCGTCGGAGACGCGGGCCGACCGATCCGCCTCGACCGTCTGCGACGCGGCCACCTCGGCGCGCAGCCGCTCGGCCTCGGCCTCCGCCACCGCGAGCCGGCGCTTCAGCTCCGACACCTCGTCGGAGATGGTCAGCGCCGCCATCACCTGCAGGCGCATGTCGCCGATCTCGCCGAAGGCCTTGCGCATGTCGGCGACCCGCGCGCCGAGGTCGGCGGCGAGCGCCGCCAGATGCGCCTCCTCGCCCTCGCCGCAGGCCATGCGGTAGCTCTTGCCGTCGATGGTGACGCTGATCTGGGGCATGCGTGCTGCAGGTCGGCCGAGGACGAGGAAATCGGGACTTCGGCGGATTGGGCGCGTGCGCGCCGCCCGGTCAAGGGTCCGGGCGGGCGAGCACGGTCTCGACGGTGCCGATCGCCCGATCCAGCCGGCGGCCGACCGTGTCGGCGGCGGCCTCGACCTCGGCGAGGCGCGCGCTCGCGGCGTCGAGCGCCGCGGCGAGGCGGGCCCGGTCCTCGGCCATGATCGCGCGCTCCGCCGCGACGTCGTCGGGGTTGGCCTCGGCCTCGAGCCGGCGGGCGACCGCAGCCTCGAGTTGCAGCAGCGCCGCGTCGAGCCTGCGCAGGGCGTCGCCGGTCGGGTCGCCGGTCGGGTCGGTCGGGGGGCTTTCGGCATCGCTCATGACTGCCGGCAGGTTTCCCCCATGCCGCGATGGATTTCCAGCCGAATCTGCCGCCGACGCCCAGCCAAATCCAGTCCGGTCAGGCCGCCCGGATTGTCAGGACTTCGCACAGGCGGTCCCCGTCCTTCGCTTTGACAGCCCGGGGCACCATGTTAGAGACCCGCCGCACGCGCCTGGCCGGTTCTCGCGCGCGCTTTGTCCGGATACCCGACCCGTGCCAGTCAAGAGGCCCTCGCCCGCATCGTCCGTCTCACGGATGGTCCCCGGCGACCTGTGCCCGGGCCTCGCGTCGGTTCATCCCTGGTTCAATTCGGCGGTTCATAGAGCCGGCCGCAGCACCGGACGGCCGACGCGCCGTTCCGGTACCATCGAACGGCGCCCGCAGGTCGGCGCCTCATCTCGCGAAGGAGTCACGCCGTGACGGTGAAGGTTGCCATCAACGGGTTCGGGCGCATCGGCCGCAACGTTCTGCGCGCGATCCACGAGGCCGGCCGCAAGGACATCGAGGTCGTGGCGATCAACGACCTCGGGCCGGTCGAGACCAACGCGCACCTGCTGCGCTTCGACTCGATCCACGGCCGGTTCAACGCCAAGGTGGTGGTCGACGGCGAGTACATCATCGTCGACGGCAATCGCATCCGCGTCACCGCCGTGCGCAACCCGGCCGAGCTGCCGCACCGCGAGCTCGGCGTCGACATCGCGCTCGAGTGCACCGGCATCTTCACCTCGAAGGACAAGGCTAAGGCCCACCTGGATGCCGGCGCCAAGCGCGTCATCGTCTCGGCGCCCGCCGACGGCGCCGACCTGACGGTGGTCTACGGCGTCAACCACGACAAGCTGACGGCCGATCACCACGTGATCTCGAACGCCTCGTGCACCACCAACTGCCTCGTGCCGGTGGCGAAGGTCCTCAACGACCTCGTCGGGATCGAGCGCGGCTTCATGACCACGATCCACTCCTACACCAACGACCAGCCCTCGCTCGACCAGATGCACAAGGATCTGTACCGGGCCCGCGCCGCCGCGCTCTCGATGATCCCGACCTCGACCGGCGCCGCCAAGGCCGTCGGCCTCGTGCTGCCGGAGCTCAAGGGCAAGCTCGACGGCACCTCGATCCGCGTGCCGACCCCGAACGTCTCGGCGGTCGACCTCGTGTTCACCGCCAAGCGCGCCACCTCCGTCGAGGAGATCAACGCGGCGATCGTGGCGGCGGCCGACGGCCCGCTCAAGGGCGTGCTGGCCTACACCGACCAGCCCAACGTCTCGATCGACTTCAACCACGACCCGCACTCGTCGACCTTCCACCTCGACCAGACCAAGGTCATGGACGGCACCTTCGTGCGCATCCTCGCCTGGTACGACAACGAGTGGGGCTTCTCGAACCGCATGGCCGACACGGCCGTGGCGATGGCCAAGCTGATCTGACGAGCCGATCTGATCCGTCTCCCCCGGCCGGCTCGCGGACACCCCGCGGGCCGGCGGTTTCGCGACCCGGCCCGACCATCCGCGAAAAGCCGCGCCCCGCCGGGCCGCCCTCCGAACCGCAGACGAGAAAGGGTCCGTGACGAATGACCGACGCCCCCAAGACCGCGACCGGGCAGGACTTCATCCCGACGACGACTTCGCCCGTCGACACCCGGCCCGTCGACACCCGGCCTGTCGACACCCGGCCTGTCGAGGCCAAGCCCGTCGAGGCCAAGCCCGCGGCCGCCGGTCCGGCCGGCGCGACGCCGATCGCCGCCAACCAGCTGTTCGACCAGCTCGCGCGGATCGAGGACAAGACCTCGCGGATCGAGGACAAGTACGCCCGCTCGGAGTCGCTGCTGACCCGGGTCGAGGACAAGGTCGAGGGCGCCTCGAACCGCATGAACGAGGCGGCCCGCCAGTCCGACCTCGCGGCGCTCCGCTCGGAGATGCGCGGCCTGACCGAGCGCCTGCGGCGCCTGCCCGGCACCGGCGCCCTCGTGCTCACCGCGATCATCACCGCCGTGCTGACCGTCGTGCTGATGATCGCCGTGCAGCGGCTCAACCTCGACAGCCTGCTGCCGCCGCGCGCGAACGCGACCGCCGCGGCGCCGGCCCCCGCCCCCGCCCCTTCGCCCGCGCGCTGACCGAAAGCCGACCGGAGCCCGACCGCATGACCGCCTTCCGCACCCTCGACGATGCCGGCCCGCTCGCCGGCAAGCGCGTCCTGCTCCGCGTCGACCTCAACGTCCCGATGGAGGCCGGCCGCGTCACCGACGCGACCCGGATCGAGCGCGTGGTGCCGACGATCCGCGAGATCGCGGGCCAGGGCGGCAAGGTCGTGCTGCTCGCCCATTTCGGCCGGCCGAAGGGCAAGCGCGAGGCCAAGGACTCGCTCCGGCCCGTCGTCGCCACCCTGTCGGACAAGCTCGGAAGCCCGGTGGCCTTCGCCGAGGATTGCGTCGGCGAGGCCGCCGCGACCGCCGTCGCCGCGATGCGGGACGGCGACGTGCTGCTGCTGGAGAACACCCGCTACCACGCCGGCGAGGAGAAGA
Source organism: Methylobacterium sp. E-025 (assembly GCF_022829705.1). Lineage (NCBI taxonomy): Bacteria > Pseudomonadati > Pseudomonadota > Alphaproteobacteria > Hyphomicrobiales > Methylobacteriaceae > Methylobacterium > Methylobacterium sp. E-025. The sequence goes on along the minus strand of NZ_JAKSYR010000071.1, from coordinate 164,349 downwards.
ACGACGCGGCCTTCGCCGACGCGCTTGCGACGAACGGCGACGTCTACGTCAACGAGGCGTTCTCGGCCGCCCACCGGGCGCACGCCTCGACGGAAGGCCTCGCCCACCGCCTGCCGGCCTATGCCGGACGCCTGATGCAGGCCGAGCTCGATGCCCTGACCAAGGGTCTCGAGGCGCCCAAGCGCCCGGTGATCGCGCTCGTCGCAGGTGCCAAGGTCTCGTCGAAGATCGACCTGTTGGAGAACCTCGTCACCAAGGTCGACATGCTGGTGATCGGCGGCGGCATGGCCAACACCTTCCTGCACGCGCAGGGCAAGGCGGTCGGCAAGTCGCTGTGCGAGAAGGACCTCGCCGAGACCGCCCTGCGCATCCTGGCCGCGGCCGAGTCCGCGAAATGCCGGATCATCCTGCCGGTCGACGCGGTCGTCGCCTCCGAGTTCAAGGCGAATGCCGCCAACGAGACGGTGCCCGTCGACGCGGTGCCTGAGGGCGGCATGATCCTCGACGCCGGCCCGAGATCGGTCGCCGAGATCGACGCGGCGATCGACGAAGCCGCGACCCTGGTCTGGAACGGCCCGCTCGGCGCCTTCGAGATGACGCCGTTCGATGCCGCCACGGTCGCCGCGGCGCGGCACGCGGCCGAGCGCACCACGGCCGGCAAGCTGGTCTCGGTCGCCGGCGGCGGCGATACCGTGGCCGCCCTGAACCATGCCGGCGTGTCGGAGCGATTCTCCTACATCTCGACCGCCGGCGGCGCCTTCCTCGAATGGCTGGAGGGCAAGACCCTGCCCGGCGTCGAGGCGCTGCGCGCCAAGGACTGAGCCGCGAAACGATTTCGCGCCGCCCCACGCGATCCAGGCGTGCCGTGGCGGCGTTCTTCCCCCACAGACCCGAACAGAGCTTAGACGGAGCACGGACGATGGCGCGGATCACGTTGAGGCAGCTTCTCGATCACGCCGCCGAGTACGGCTACGGCGTGCCGGCCTTCAACATGAACAATATGGAGCAGGGGCTCGCCATCATGGCGGCCGCCGACGCCACCGATTCCCCGGTGATCCTGCAGGCGAGCAAGGGCGCCCGCGCCTACGCCAACGACATCGTCCTGGCCAAGCTCATCGACGGGCTCGTCGAGATCTACCCGCACATCCCCGTCTGCATGCATCTCGACCACGGCAGCGACGAGGCCACCTGCGCCACCGCGATCCAGTACGGCTTCACCTCGGTGATGATGGACGGGTCGCTCAAGGCCGACGGCAAGACCCCGGCCGACTACGCCTACAACGTCGGCATCACCCACAAGGTGTCGGAGATGGCGCACTGGGCCGGCGTCTCGGTGGAGGGCGAGCTCGGCGTGCTCGGCTCCCTCGAGAGCGGCGAGGGCGAGGCCGAGGACGGCCACGGCGCGGAAGGGGTGCTCAGCCACGACCAGCTCCTCACCGACCCGGACGAGGCGGTGAAGTTCGTCGCCGCCACGAAGGTCGACGCGCTCGCGGTCGCGATGGGCACCAGCCACGGCGCCTACAAGTTCACCCGCCAGCCCGACGGCGACGTGCTCGCGATGAACGTCATCGAGGAGATCCACCGCCGCCTGCCGACGACCCACCTCGTGATGCACGGCTCGTCCTCGGTGCCGCAGGAGCTTCAGGACATCATCAACCGGTACGGCGGCCAGATGAAGCCGACCTGGGGCGTGCCGGTCGCCGAGATCCAGCGCGGGATCAAGCACGGCGTGCGCAAGATCAACATCGACACCGACAACCGCATGGCGCTGACCGGCCAGATCCGGAAGGTGCTGGCCGAGAATCCGTCCGAGTTCGATCCGCGCAAGTACCTCAAGCCCGCCATGGAGGCGATGACCAAGCTGTGCAAGCAGCGCTTCGAGGAGTTCGGCACCGCCGGCCAGGGCTCGAAGATCCGCCCGATCTCGGTCTCGGCCATGGCCAAGCGCTACGCCAACGGCTCGCTCGACCCGAAGATCACCGCGAACTGAGGCGACCCGTCTTCGTTCCAGGCGATCGGAGAGACGAGCTCCACCCGATCGCCCCATACCCGTCATTCCGGGGCGCCGAAGGGCGAACCCGGAATCCGGATCCGCCGACGGAGCCGAACCGATGGCGTCCTGTGGTTCTGGATTCCAAGCTCTGCCGCGCAGCCCCGGAATGACGAGCGGGCCTGACAAGGTCTGCGCAGGACGTCGGGATCAATCGCCTTCGCAGCCCCTGAAACGTCCCTCTCCGCTTCCCCGACGCGCTGCGCGGCGGTATCAGGGCGCATGACCGACGCACCCCGCCTCACCCTGCTGACGCCGCATCGCGTCGGGCCCGAGCATGTCGACGCGCTGCTGCCCGCGCTCGAGCGCGCCTGCGGCGCCGGCGACGTGGCCGCGGTGATCCTGCGGCTGGCGCCGTCCGATGAGCGCAGCCTGATCGCCCTGGTCAAGCGCGTCGCCCCCGCCGTGCAGGCGGCTGGGGCGGCCCTGGTCGTCGCCGCGGCGGGCTTCCCGGGCGACCTCGTCAGCGTCTCGGCCCGCGGCGGCGCCGACGGCATCCACGTCGACAAGCCCGAGGACGGCACGCTGCAGGAGCTGCGCGGGCGCCTGCGCGACGGCCGGATCCTCGGCGTTGGCGGGATCGAGACCCGGCACGCGGCGATGGATGCGGGCGAGGCGGGCATCGACTACCTGATGTTCGGCGGCCTCTACCCGGACGGCGTCGCCGCCGAACCCGAGGCTGTGCGTGAGCGCACCGCGTGGTGGGCCGAGATCTTCGAGACCCCATGCATCGGCGTCGCCTGCGCCGAGACCGAGATCGCCGGGCTCGCGCCCACCGGCGCCGAGTTCGTCGGGCTGGAGAGCGGCCTGTGGATGGACGATCCCGCACGCATCGCGACGCTGCAGACGTCGCTGTCGGAGGTCGCCTCGTGAGGCGATTCCGCGCCCTCGGATTCGCGCTGCTCATGGCCGGGGGGGCCGTCTCCACCGGCGGCCCCGCCCTCGCGTCCCCCGGCACGGTCGAGCCGGCCAAGACGCCGGGCACCGATCCGGTGAAGCCGCCGATGCGCGAACTGCCGACCCCCTACACCATCGGCTATTCCGGCGGCGCCCGCCCGCCGCCGACCGACCGCACGCCGGACTTCGCCTACGGCGCCTATCAGCGCGGGCAGTACGTGACCGCGTTCCGGGAGGCGACGAAGCGGATCGAGGCCGACCGCAAGGACGCGGCGGCGATGACGCTGCTCGGCGAGTTGTACAACCAGGGCCTCGGCATCAAGCCGGATCCGGTAAAGGCCGCCGACTGGTACCGCCTCGCCGCGGCGCAGGGCGAGCCCGGGGCGATGTCCTCGCTCGGGCTGATGTCCCTCGACGGGCGCGGCGTGCCCAAGGACCCGAAGGCCGGCCGGCGCTGGCTGGAGCAGGCGGCCGAGCACGGCTCGCCGACCGCGGCCTACAACTTCGCGCTGCTGCTGCTCGGCAGCGGCAGCGAGGCCGACCTGGCACGCGCGGCGACGATGTTCCGCAAGGCCGCCGACGGCGAGATCGGCCCGGCCCAGCACGATCTCGGGGTGCTCTACCTGCAGGGCCGCGGCGTGCCGCAGGACGCGACCAAGGCGGCCGAGCTGTTCCGGCGGGCGGCCGACAACGGCGACCTCGCCGGGGAGGTCGAGTTCGCGATCCTGCTGTTCAACGGCAAGGGCCTTACGAAGGACGAGGGACGCGCCGCCCGCTACTTCCTGCACGCGGCCGCCCGCGGCAACGCCATCGCCCAGAACCGCGTCGCACGGCTCTACGCCACCGGGCGCGGCGTGCCGAAGAACCCGGTCGAGGCCGCGGCCTGGAACCTCACGGCGGCCGGCCAGGGGCTGTCGGATGCCTGGCTCGACCAGGCGCTCGCCGGGCTCACCGCCGACGAGCGCACCCGCGCCGAAAGGCTGGCCGGCGACCGGTCCGAGGCGCGCTGAGCCCGCGCGGACCGGCGGCGGCGCTCAGAGCTTGCAGGCGCCGTCCAGAGCCGCGTTCTCGGCTGCGGTGAACAGGCGCGAGCGGATGTGGAAGCGCTTCTCGCGGCCGTTCTCGAGGGAGAACATGCCGCCGCGCCCGGGCACCACGTCGAGCATGATGTGGGTGTGCTTCCAGACCGCGAATTGCGGGCGGCTGATGTAGAAGTCCGCGCCGCCGACCTGGCCGAGATGGACGTCGCCGTCGCCGGTGATGAAGTCGCCGACGCCGTAGCACATCGGCGAGGAGCCGTCGCAGCATCCGCCCGACTGGTGGAACATCACTGGGCCGTGCTCGGCCCGCAGCTCCGCGATCAGCTCGAGGGCGGCAGGCGTCGCGGTGACCCGCAACGGCGTGCCGTCGACGCCCGCCTGCTCGGCGGTGGTCTCGGTCGTCGCGGTCTCCGTCATGCGTCGCTCCCGTTCGCCGTGATCGCCCGGCTCGATCCTATGTGGATCGCGCCGCGCCGAAATGCAGGGGGCCCGCGCCGGGCGGCGATCGGCGCCGGCAAAAAGCCCCGGCCGTCGCGGGCCGGGGCAAGGTCGTCTCGGGCGACGTCGTCTTGCGGTCGAGACCGAAGCCCCGGCCTTGGCGGCCGGGGCGGTTTCTCTTAGGCCTAGAAGAAGCCGAGCTTCTTGGCCGAGTAGCTCACCAGCATGTTCTTGGTCTGCTGGTAGTGGTCGAGCATCATGCGGTGGTTCTCGCGGCCGATGCCGGACTGCTTGTAGCCGCCGAACGCCGCGTGGGCCGGGTAGGCGTGGTAGCAGTTGGTCCAGACGCGGCCGGCCTGGATCGAGCGGCCGAAGCGGTAGGCGCGGGTGCCGTCGCGGGTCCACACGCCGGCGCCGAGGCCGTAGAGCGTGTCGTTGGCGATGGCGAGCGCGTCGGCGTCGTCCTTGAAGGTCGTCACCGAGAGCACCGGCCCGAAGATCTCCTCCTGGAAGATCCGCATCTTGTTGTGGCCCTGGAGCACCGTCGGCTGCACGTAGAAGCCGTCGGCCAGATCGCCGTCCTTCACGTTGCGCGCGCCGCCGGTGAGCACCTGCGCGCCCTCCTGCCGGCCGATGTCGATGTAGGAGAGGATCTTCTCCATCTGCTCGGACGAGGCCTGCGCGCCGATCATCGTCGTGGGATCGAGGGGCGAGCCCTGGGTGATCGCCTCGACGCGCTTGACCGCGCGCTCCATGAACCGGTCGTAGATCGACTCGTGCACGAGCGCGCGGCTCGGGCAGGTGCAGACCTCGCCCTGGTTGAGGGCGAACATGGTGAAGCCTTCGAGCGCCTTGTCGAGGAAGTCGTCGTCCTCGTTGGCCACGTCCGCGAAGAAGATGTTCGGCGACTTGCCGCCGAGCTCCAGCGTCACCGGGATCAGGTTCTGCGAGGCGTACTGCATGATCAGCCGGCCCGTCGTCGTCTCGCCGGTGAAGGCGATCTTGGCGATGCGGGGCGAGGAGGCGAGCGGCTTGCCGCATTCCAGGCCGAAGCCGTTGATGACGTTGAGCGTGCCCGGCGGCAGCAGGTCGGCGATCAGCTCCAGCACCACGAGGATCGAGGCCGGGGTCTGCTCGGCCGGCTTCAGCACGATGCAGTTGCCGGCGGCGAGCGCCGGGGCGACCTTCCACACCGCCATCAGGATCGGGAAGTTCCACGGGATGATCTGGCCGACGACGCCCAGCGGCTCGTGGAAGTGGTAGGCGACCGTGTCGTGGTCGATCTCGGAGATGCCGCCTTCCTGGGCGCGGATGCAGCCGGCGAAGTAGCGGAAGTGGTCGATGGCGAGCGGGATGTCGGCGTTCACCGTCTCGCGGATCGGCTTGCCGTTGTCCCAGGTCTCGGCCAGCGCGATCAGGTCGAGGTTCTCCTCCATCCGGTCGGCGATCTTGTTGAGGATGCGGGCGCGCTCGCCGGCCGAGGTGCGGCCCCAGGCCTCCTTGGCGGCGTGGGCGGCGTCGAGCGCCTTCTCCACGTCCTGCGCGTCCGAGCGGGCGACCTCGCAGATGACCCGGCCGGTGATCGGCGAGGTGTTCTCGAAGTAGCGGCCGTTCGCCGGCGCGACCCACTGCCCGCCGATGAAGTTGTCGTAGCGGGCCGAGAACGGCGACTTGGTCTTGGCGTCGGCCAGGAATTCCGGCTTGTTCATGGTGCTGTTCCTCCGTGCGGTTCCGGCATGGCGTGCCGGCCTTTTTCGGCTTCTCGCTGGCCGATCGCAGCCAAAGCCAGTTGGGAGGCCTTGGCAAGTTGGACTTTTGGCCAACCAGGTCCGCGAGTGCTCGTCGGAGGGTAGCCGGATCGCCGCCGTTTGGCGACCGCCGCCGGCAGCAGGGGTCAGCCGCCGCGATTCGCCTTGCGGGTGGCGGCCGCCTTCCTGGCGGAGGCGGAGCGCTCTTCCGGCGTGCGCGCGGCCGAGGCCTTGCCGCCCTTCTCCCCGCCCGCATGCGCCGCCGGGTGGCCGGTGGCCTTGCCCCGGCCGGAGCCGCCGGGCTTCTTGCCGCCGCCGTCGTCCTTGTTGACCGTCGCCCAGGCGCGGGCCTCGGCCGCCTCCTCGGACACGCCGCGCTTCTCGTACGAGTCGGCGATGTGCTCGGCCTTCCGCACCTGCTTGTCGGTGTACTTGCCCTTGTCGCCCTGCGGCATGATCGACCTCGCGTCTCCGCCCGATTCACCCGTCCGCCGACGCGACGTCCTCAGCCGGTCCCGGTCGGCCCGTCGAGGACGGCGCGCACGCGACGGATCAGGTCCGTGCGGCGGTAGGGCTTGTTCAACACGTCGAACTCGGATCCCCCCGCGTCGGTTCGCTCCAGGCTCGCCTCGGCGTAGCCGGTGGTGAGCAGCACCTTGAGCCGCGGCTGCCGGCGCCGCGCCTCGCGGGCGAGCATCACCCCGTTCATACCGCCGGGCATGATCAGGTCGGTGAAGATCATGTCGATGCGGTCGTTGCCGTCGAGGATCTCCAGGGCCTCGCGCCCGTTCCCGGCCATCAGCGTGACGTAGCCGAAGTCGCGCAGGATCGTCCGGGCGAGCTCGGCCACGTCCTCGCGGTCGTCGACGATCAGGATGGTCTCGGTGCCCTGGCGCTCGATGGCGCGGGCCGCCGGCTTCGGCGCCTCCTTCACCCCGGTCTCGGTCACCGGGAACGACAGGCGCACGGTGGTGCCCTCCCCCTGGACCGATTCGATCTGGGCCGCGCCGCCCGACTGCTTGGCGAAGCCGTAGACCATCGAGAGGCCGAGCCCGGTGCCCTTGCCCTCCTCCTTGGTGGTGAAGAACGGGTCCATCACCCGCGCCAGCACCGAGGGCGGCATGCCGGTGCCGGTGTCGGTGATCGAGACCCGGACGTAGCGGCCGGCGCGCAAGGGGCCGGTCCCGGTGATGTCGCGCTCGGACACGTCGAGGTTCTCGGTGACGATGCGGATGCGGCCGCCCTCCGGCATCGCGTCGCGGGCGTTAATCATCACGTTGAGCAGCGCGACCTCGGCCTGGGTCGGGTCGACCCGGCAGTTCCACAGGTCCGGCGCCGGGTCGTAGTCGACGGTGATCGCTTCGCCGACGGAGCGGGCGACCATGTCGCGCATGCCCTCGATCAGGGCGTTGAGGTTGACCGCGCGGCCTTCCAGCCGCTGCTTGCGCGAGAAGGCGAGGAGCTGCTGCGTCAGCGTCGTGGCGCGCTGCGCGGCCTGGCGGATGTTGTCGGCGGCACGCCCGAGGCGGCCCTTGTCGGCATCCGGCTTCTCGAGCCCGGCGCTGAGGATGTCGACGTAGCCGACGATGACCTGGAGCAGGTTGTTGAAATCGTGCGCGATGCCGCCGGTGAGCTGGCCGAGCGCCTCCATCTTCTGGGCCTGGCCCAGGGCCTCCTCGGCGTCGCGGCGGCGCGACACGTCGAGCTGCGAGGCGAAGAAGTACAGCAGCTCCCCCGAGGTGTCGTAGAGCGGCGAGACGAACAGCGCGTTCCAGAAGGTCGAGCCGTCCTTGCGGTAGTTCAGGATCTCGGTGCTGTACTCGCGCCGCTCGTCGATCGCCGCGCGTACCTGCGCGACCGCCTCGCGGTCGGTCTCCGGTCCCTGCAGGAAGCGGCAGTTGCGGCCGACGATCTCCTCGCGGCTGTAGCCGGACATCGCGATGAAGGCGTTGTTGGCGAAGATGATCGGGTTGTCGGACTGGCGCGGGTCCGTCACCGTCATCGGCATGCGCGTCGTCTCGACGGCCGCGAAGAAGATCTCGTTGCGCGGGTCCGACATGGCGGAGACGGACCCGGTGCCGACACGGGTGGTGCGGCCGGTCGGCGGTGTCTCGGGCGTCTGGGTCATGTCGACGGGGTCTCATCCTTCGGCATCGGTCGGCCGCTTCACCGCTTCGTTCGACGCCGGCGAGCCGCTGCGCCTGCGCAAAAGCGTTCTGGCGCACGATCCGGATCGACACCACCGCGATAACGCCAGGGGGCGCCCGGGCGATCCCGGCATTCTGGCGAAGGTCAGGCCCGCGCCGAAGCCGAAAGCGCGGATGCCGCCCGGCGAGCCGGTCTCGCGCATCGGCGAAGGCGTGAAAACCCGCTTCGCCGCCCAGCCGTCGCGCCGGCCGGTGCACGACGTCGACCACATCGTCGACCGCGACGCGCACGGAATCGCGATCGAGCAGTCGGGCCGCGCGACGACCGACCGCTGCCGCTACTCGGCGGCCTGCGGCAGGCTGGGCTCGGATCGCGCGGCCGGTTGCGACGGCGCCGCCGCCGGCATCCGCGAGACCGCGATGGCGTTCTCGATCGCGTCGTTGAGCGTCGTGACCAGGAAGTCGGCCGAGGTCGCCCGGCGCAGGCGATCGAGGGTGGCGGGATCGCGCTCGCCCCAGAACCCGACGAGGACGCTGACGCCCGGCACCGCGGCGCGCGCCTGCCGCACGGTGAAGCGAATCTGCGACAGGCTCACCGGCTCGAGATAGGAGAAGCAGATCATCGCCAGGCTGCCGACATCCTTCGGCCGCGCGCCGGCGCGGATCGCGGACATCGCGATCACCTCGGAGCGCAGGCCGTGGCGGTCGAGGGTCTGGCTCAGCATCAGCGTCGCCGCCTCGTCGAACGGGCCGCGGCTCGAGACGCAGAGCACCGGCACCGCGCCGCGCCAGGCCGGCGCGAGGTCCGACGGCTTGAGCACGACGGCGGCGACCTTGCGGTCCGGCCCCGCCGCGGCGACGGCGGCGGCGGCCTCGGAGCTCCCGGTGCGGGCCTTGCCCCTGCCGGGGCGCCGGGCCACCGGCATGGTGCCGAGCCGCGCGACCACGGTGCGGATCGCGGCGCCGACCTCGCCCTGGCGCTCCCGGTCGAGCGTCCCGCGCGACAGGTCCTCCTGCGCCAGCCTGAGGCCGGCGAGCACGACCTCGTCGTAGTAGGTGACGAGCGCCCGCTCCTTGAGGAACTGCCGGCCCTGGTCGATCGCCTCGGCCGGGTCGTTGGCGAGCATGCGCTGGTAGAAGATCTCCGGCGGATCGAGCGCCGGCTGGTCGCCGAGCAGCACGTCGAGATACCAGAGCCGGTCGACGTGGCGGCCGAGCACAACGAGGCAGACGGTGAGCGGGGTGGCGAGCACGAGGCCGATCGGCCCCCACAGGAAGGTCCAGATCGTCGCCGAGAGGATGACCGCGATCGGCGAGAGCCCGGTGGAGTGCCCGTAGAGCAGCGGCTCGATCACGTGGCCGGCGATCGGCTCAACCACGAGGAACAGGGCCGCGGTGGCGATCACCATGGTCCAGCCCGGATCGACCGAGGCCGCCAGCACCAGCGGCAGCAGGGCGCTGATCGCGGCGCCGATATAGGGCACGAAGCGCAGGATCGCCGCGAGCACCCCGAACAAGGTCGGGCTCGGCACGCCGATCAGCCACAGCCCGACGCCGATCACCACGCCGAAGGCGACGTTGAGGGCGAGCTGCGCCAGGAAGAACCGGCTGAGGCGGCGCGCCGCGTCGTCGATCGCCGCGGTGGTGCGGCGCAGGTCGCCCGAGCCGCCGGCCAGCCGGATCATCCGGTTCCGCAGATCCTCGCGCTGGAGCAGGATGAAGATCGTGAAGATCAGGATCAGGCCGGTGGTGGCCAGCGGGTGCAGGATCGGCCCGGCGAAGGTCTGGAGGTTCTCGACGAAGCCGGCCCGCGCCGCGCGGATCTCGACGGTGAGCGGATGCCCGGCGGTGCCCGGATCGCCCTTCAGCTCGGGCGGCGGCGGCGGCGACAGGGTCGCGCTCAGGTCTTGGAACACGTCGACGATTCGCGACAGCGTGCCGGTGTCGGCGGTCGCCCCGCGCAGAGACTTGATCTTGTCCTGCATCACCAGGGAATAGCGCGGCAGGTCGGACACGAGCTGGCCGCCCTCGCGCGCGATCAGGGTTCCGATCCCGAACAGCGCGCCGAACACCACCACGACGACGAGCAGCACCGCCGGCACCCGCGGCACGCGGATATGCCCGAGCAGGCGCACCGCCGGCACCAGGACGAAGCTCAGCAGGATCGCGAGCGTCACCGGCACGAGGATGTCGCGCCCGAAATACAGCGCCGCCATCACCGCGACGACGAGGAGGAACGAGGCCAGCGCGACGAAGACCGGCAGGCCGTTCTTGAGGCGCTGCGCGGTGACGGGATCGTCGCTCATGGGATTACGCTCCGGTTACGCTGAAGTCCGCCGCCGCCTCTTCCCTCCCCCCTGCGGGAGAGGGTGGCCCGCGAAGCGGGTCGGGAGAAGGGAGCGCGTTGTCCGGAGAGGTCGCTCCCCTCTCCCGACCCTCGCCGACGCGAGGCCCACCCTCCCCCGCTCCAGGGGGAGGGAAGAATGGCCCGCCTCAGGCCGACGCCGTCTCGCCCAACGCCGCGCTGATCTGGCTGAGCAGCTTCGAGAAATCGACGGGCTTCGGGTGGTAGTCGTCGCAGCCGGCCTGGATCGCCTTGTCGCGGTCGCCCGACATGGCGTGGGCGGTGAGCGCGATGATCGGGATGCCGCGGGTGTCGCTGCCGGACTTCAGCGCGCGCGCCGCCGACCAGCCGTCGAGGATCGGCAGGTTCATGTCGAGCAGGATCACGTCGGGGCGCCCCGAGCGCGCCTGCTGCACCCCGGCCTCGCCGTCATGGGCCAGGATCACCTCGTACCCGCGACGCTTGAGCCGGCGGGACAGGAAATCCCAGATCTCCTCGTGATCTTCGACCAGCAGTATCTTGGGCATGGATGATGGATCCCTCGACGCATGACCGTCAGACGCGTCGCCGCCGCGCGTCGATACCCAACGCACGGCGGCCCGCGATCGTCCGATTTTTGTATTCAGCCCCTCGTGGCAGATCGTCCACCCGAGGGGAAGACGCCGAAATCAGCGATCGGATTCGTCGAGGTGGAAGTGGACCTCGTGGATATTGGCCCGCTCGAAGGCCTGCATCACGTGCTGGTAGGACCGCTCCATCTCCGTCACCGCGTCGCCGGGCGTGTCGTCCGGCTTCAGCACGAACATCAGCATCGAGCGGCCGGTGACGTCGTAGCGCTCGCCCGAGGCGAAGCTCGCGATTTCCTGGCTGTCGGGCAGGTTGGTGTCGAGCAGGCGCGTCCAGGCCGATCCGCCGACCGATTCCGGCAGGGTGAACTGCACGAGGTCGTGGTAGGCGTTGTACATGATGAGCAGGGTGGCATCGCCGCCGCGGCGGTGAACGCCGGTCGCCTGGGCCCGCCCGTCGAGCAGCACCGCGAGCGAACGCGCGCCACCGTCGGTCCAGTTCTCGGACCCCATCTCGGCCCCGTCCGGGCGCAGCCAAGTCACGTCCTTGACGCCGAACTCCTCGTCGTACCGGCCCGTGAGGAAGCGGCCGCGGCTCAGGATCGGCAGCGCGTTGCGCAGCAGGATCAGGCGTTGGGTGAACTCGGCGAGATCGCGCTCCTCGGCGCCGATCGCCCCCCAGTCGATCCACGACACCTCGTTGTCCTGGCAGTAGGCGTTGTTGTTGCCCTTCTGCGTTCGCGCGAACTCGTCGCCGGCCAGCAGCATCGGCGTGCCGTGCGACAGGAACAGGGTTGCCAGCATGTTGCGCATCTGGCGCAGGCGCACGGCGCGGATCGCTGGGTCGTCGGTCGGTCCCTCGACGCCGTAATTGTACGAGAGGTTGTGAGAATGGCCGTCGCGGTTGTTCTCGCCGTTGGCCTCGTTGTGCTTGTCGTTGTAGGCGACCGTGTCGTGCAGGGTGAAGCCGTCATGCGCGGTGAGGAAGTTCACCGAGGCCCAGGGCTTGCGCCCGCGCTTGTTGAACTTGTCGGCCGAGCCGGTGATGCGGTTGGCGAGATCGGGCAGCAGACCCTCGTCGCCCTTCCAGTAGCCGCGGACGTCGTCGCGGAAGCGGTCGTTCCACTCGGCCCAGCCCGGCGGGAAGCCGCCGACCTGGTAGCCGCCCGGGCCGCAATCCCACGGCTCGGCGATGAGCTTCACGTCGTTCAGCACCGGGTCCTGGCGGCAGGCGTCGAGGAAGCCGCCGCCCTCGTCGAAGCCGTGCGGCTCGCGGCCCAGGATGGTGGCGAGGTCGAAGCGGAAGCCGTCGACGCGCATCTCGGTCGCCCAGTAGCGCAGGCTGTCCATGACGAGTTGCAGCACGCGCGGATGCGAGAGGTTGAAGGTGTTCCCGGTGCCGGTGTCGTTGATGTAGTAGCGCTCCTGCCCCGGCAGCAGCCGGTAGTAGGAGGCGTTGTCGATCCCCTTGAACGACAGGGTCGGGCCCTTCTCGTTGCCCTCGGCGGTGTGGTTGTAGACCACGTCGAGGATCACCTCGAGGCCGGCGCCGTGCAGGCGCGCGACCATCTCCTTGAACTCGGAGAAGGCGAAGTCCGGCACCGCCGCGTAGCGCCGCGCGGGGGTGAAAAACGAGATCGTGTTGTAGCCCCAGTAATTGACCAGGTTCTTTTCCTGCAGGTAGTCGTCCTGCACGAAGGCGTGGACCGGCAGCAGCTCCACCGCGGTGACGCCGAGGCTCTTGATGTAGTCGAGCACGTCGGGGTTGCCGAGGCCCGCATAGGTGCCGCGCAGGCGCTCGGACACCCGCGGATGGTTCTTGGTCAGGCCCTTCACGTGGGCCTCGTAGATGATGGTCTTCTCCCAGGGGATGTTCGGCTTGCGGTAGGCGCCCCAGGTGAAGGCCGGGTCGATGACCTGGCTGCGACGGGTGAACGGCGCGCTGTCGCGCTCGTCGAAGGTCAGGTCGTCGCCGGTCTCCATCTGGTAGCCGAACAGGGCCGGGTTCCAGGTGATCGAGCCGACGAGCCCCTTGGCGTAGGGGTCGATCAGCAGCTTGTTGTGGTTGAAGCGGTGCCCGGCCTTGGGCTCGTAGGGGCCGTGGACGCGGTAGCCGTAGATCGTGCCGGGGCGCGCGTCGGGCAGGTACCCGTGCCAGACCTCGTCGGTGTATTCGGGCAGCGCGATCCGCTCGATCTCCTTCTCGCCGGACTCGTCGAACAGGCAGAGCTCGACCTTGGTCGCATGGGCGGAGAAGACGGCGAAGTTCACGCCGAGGCCGTCCCAGGTCGCGCCGCGGGGATAGGGCTTGCCTTCCTGGATGCGCGAACGAACGGGACGGGTCGAGGCTGCGTAGCGGTTATGGTCGGCCATGTTCACTCCGGCGGCCGGGGCCGCATCACGACGACCGCTGCCTGACGCTCGGCAGCGGGGCCCCCGGGCCATTTTGTGAACGTGCGTCCGTGGGCGAAGCTCCGCCGTGCGCGAAATTTTTGCAGCGCAGCGAGGGGTGCCGAAGGTTCGGGCGGAAACCGTTCGCGGGCCTGGCATTTTTGCGCAGCCCGGGTTCTTCCACCGCTCCGCCGACCGCGGCATAGTGCGGGCTCGCCCCGGGCGCGAGGCCCGGCACACGCGGCCCCCAGCAGCGCCTCGGCGCATCGCGTCCCCCGGAGCAGCCCGCATGACCCTTGAGGCACACAACGACGAGGGCCCCGACCACGCCTCCGGGCTGCAGATCGTGGCGGATCGCCACGGCGTCAGCCTCGAAGCGGTGCGCCATCTGATGCGGGCGCTGGAGGCCGGCAACGGCACGATGGCGCAGTTCGACCACCCGGAGCTCGGCGGCATGGGCCAGTGGTTCTCCGGCGGCATGGTCATGGTCGGGCGGATGTTCGACGCGGAGCTGAAGGCCCGCGTCGCCGGCCTCTGCGCCGAGCTGGCCGACGCCCTGCCCCCGGGCGGCTGGAGCGGGAGCGGCCGGGCCGCGGGCGGCCGCGGCGGCGGCGAGTGGTGGCCGGCGGGCCTCGGCCGGCCGTCGAGCGCGGGCGCCCAGAACGGCCTGCGCTATGCCTACTTCCCGGAGACGCGGCGCCTGGCGATCGAGTCCGACGCCGGGGTCGCGCTCTACGACACCGGCGAGCACCAGATCTCGGGGGTCTCCCAGTCCGACGGTGCCCTGCGCTTCACCGGGCCGCAGGGCAGCATCGCCCTCGATACGCTGCGCCGCCTCGCGCCGGACGCGCCGACGCCCGCGCGCGACGCTTCTCCCGCTTCGGCCCCCGCCCCCGCTTCCATCCCTACCGCGCCGCCGGACTCGTCGGGCGACGGGGACGTGTTCACGAAGATCGAGCGGCTCGCCGAGCTTCACGGCCGCGGGGTGCTGACCGAGGCCGAGTTCGCCGAGAAGAAGGCCGACCTGCTCTCGCGGCTCTGAGCCGGCGCCCCATATCGCAGGGGCGGCCGCGTTCCGGGCCGCCGGACCCCGCATGGCCTCGATCGGCGACCTCCTCGACATCTCCACGATCTATCACGAGCCCGCGGTGGAGACGTTTCCGCGCGGGCGCGAGATCCTGGCGCGCTACCCGGACGCGACGCGCATCCCGGTGCCCTCGCACTGGAACATCCCGGCGCTCCACGGCAACGAGGGCTCGGTCGAGGACTGGGTCCGGATCAAGCGCTCGACGCTGGTGCTCGGGGTGAAGAAGGGGCTGACGATGCGGCCCAACGGCCGCAGCGCCCACTTCATCGCGCCCTCGACCTCGAACGGCTGCGCCATGGCCTGCGCCTACTGCTACGTGCCGCGGCGCAAGGGGTTTTCCAACCCGATCTCGCTGTTCGTGAACGTCGAGGCCGCCTGCGCGGCGATCGCGCGGCATGCCCGGAAGCAGGGCGCGCTGCCGGAGCCCGACACCATCGATCCCGCCGCCTGGGTCTACGACATCGGCGAGAACGGCGACCTCTCGGTCGACGCGGCGATCTGCGACAACGTCCGCGACCTCGTCGCGCTGTTCCGCACCCTGCCCAACGCCAAGGGCTCGTTCGCGACCAAGGCGGTGAACCGCGACCTGCTCGCCTACGACCCGCAGGGGCGCACCCGCATCCGATTCTCGCTGATGCCGGCACGGATCGCCAAGGTGGTCGACGTGCGCACGACGCCGATCGCCGAGCGGATCGCGGCGATCGACGACTTCGTAGCCGCGGGCTACGAGGTCCACGTCAACTTCTCGCCGGTCATTCTCTACGAGGGCTGGGAGGCGGATTGGCGGGCCTTGTTCGCCGAGATCGACGGCACGCTGTCGGACGCCGCCAAGGCCCAGCTCAAGTGCGAGATCATCCTGCTGACCCACAATGCCGGCCTGCACGCGGTCAATCTCGGCTGGCACCCGCGCGCCGAGGAGCTGCTGTGGCGGCCCGACATCCAGGAGGCCAAGGTCTCCGAAGGCGGCGGCGCCAACGTCCGCTACCGCGCCGGCTGGAAGGGCCGCTGGCTCACCCGCTTCAAGGCGGTGCTCGCGGAGACGATGCCGTACTGCACCGTGCGCTACGCGTTCTGAGCGGCGGGATCGAACCGTTCTCCGCCCCTGGGCGTTCCCGACCGCATCCGGGAGGACCGACCATCATGAGCGATCACGCACGGTACCTGAGCGAGGCGGTGCAGCTGGCCGCCGACAACGTCTGCGACGGCGGCACGCCCTACGGCGCCGTCCTCGTGCGCGGCGACGAGGTCCTGGCTCGGGTCGCCAACAACGTCCACACCACCAACGACCCGACCGGGCATGCCGAGATGGTGGCGCTGCGCGAGGCGAGCCGGCGCCTCAACAGCCGCGACCTGTCCGGCAGCGTGATGTACGCCAGCGGCCAGCCCTGCCCGATGTGCCACGCCGCGATGCGGCTGTCGGGCATCCGCGAGGGCTACTTCGCCAACGCCGCCGCCACGGCCGGCGAGTTCGGGCTGCTCGGCGCCGAGATCTACGCCGAGCTGTGCCGCCCGCTCGACGCGCAGCCGATGCGGCTGAAGCACCTCGACGTGCCGGACGCGACCGCGCCCTACGCGGCCTGGAAGGCGCGCAAGGACGAGGCCTGAGCCGATCGGCTCGGCGCGTCCCGGTCAGTGCGTCCAGGGCGCCGTGCGGTTGAACTTGAAATTGTCGGAGTAGGACAGCCCCTTGCGCGGGGGGGCCGTCTTCGGCTCCTCGACGCGGTAGGCGATGCCGGCCTTCTTGGCGTAGGCGACCGCATCCTCGAGGGACTCGAACTTGAGGTGGACCTGCTGCAGCATGTCGCCCGAGCCGGTCCAGCCCATCAGCGGGTCGGTCTCGCGCGGCGCGGTCTGGTCGAACTCGAGGTGCCAGACCTTGGTCCGGGCCGTCCCCGACTGGGACGCGTCCTTCGACGGCTGGAAGATGCGGGCGCTCGACATGGCCTTCAGACACCGCTCCGGAAATCGATGGTCGGGGCGATAGGATTCGAACCTACGACCCCCTGGTCCCAAACCAGGTGCGCTACCAGACTGCGCTACACCCCGACATGCCATCGGTCTTACGGGGTCGCCGGGGCGCGGGCAAGGTTCGATCGGTGTCGCGGCCCTAGACGCGGATGTCGAGGACTGTCCGCTCCATCGCGTCGGACGCGCGCAGGACTGCCGCGTTGGCTGCGAAGGCGGCCTTGTCCTCGATCAGCTGGACGGCCGTGCTCGACAGGTCGACCTGAGCCGCGCTCGGAAGGCTCGTCCCGATCTCGGCCACGCGCGTGGCGGTCGACTCGAACCTCTGCGACGCGGCAGCAAGGCCGGCACTGCTGATCGACGTCGCGCTGATCATGACCCGCCTCCCCGATGACGCGACTCAAACCATGGCGGGCCTGAAGGAAACGGCCGAGGATTGCCGCGCATTTGATCGATGGCGGCGTGAAGACGAAGATACGATTGCGAAAGGCCGACGGCCAACGTGGTCCTTGCGGTATGACCGATGCGCGGGCGGTCCCAGAGGCGCCCCGTGCCGAACGCCGCTTGATCCGCGGCGCATCCGACCCACCTGCGGCATCGAGGGCGCGACGGTCCACGTCACCTGAGGATGTTTCGATGATCGATCTCTACTACTGGCCGACCCCGAACGGTCACAAGGTGACGATGTTCCTCGAGGAGGTCGGCCTCCCCTACACGATCAAGCCGGTCAACATCGGCAAGGGCGAGCAGTTCGATCCCGGCTTCCTGAAGATCGCGCCGAACAACCGCATGCCGGCGATCGTCGACCACGCGCCGGCCGACGGCGGCGCGCCGATCACGCTGTTCGAGTCGGGCGCAATCCTGCTGTACCTCGCCGAGAAGACCGGCCGGTTCCTGGCCACGGACCTCCGCGGCCGGCAGGAGGCGCTGCAATGGCTGTTCTGGCAGATGGGGGGCCTCGGCCCGATGCTCGGCCAGAACCACCACTTCTCGCAATACGCCCCCGAGAAGATCCCCTACGCGATCAACCGCTACGTCAACGAGACCAACCGGCTCTACGGCGTCCTCGACCGACGGCTCGCCGACCGCGACTTCGTCGCCGGCGATTACGGCATCGCCGACATGGCGGCCTATCCCTGGATCGTCCCGTGGGAGAAGCAGGGCCAGACCCTCGACGATCACCCGAACCTGAAGCGCTGGTTCCACGCCATCGCCGAGCGCCCCGCCACCAAGGCCGCCTACGCCCGCGCCCCGGAGGTCAACCCCGACCACGGCAAGACCATGAGCGAGGACGCCAAGAAGGTGATGTTCGGGCAGACGGCGGGGAACACCAAGCGCTGACGCGCACCTCCCTCCCCCCTTTGCGGGGGGAGGAAAGCGGCGTTACCGCCGCAGGCCGTCCAACCGCACCGGCGCCGCGTGCGGCCGCGTCGCCAGCATCTCGTCGATCAGCGCCAGGACCTCGGCACGCCCGCAATTGGCGGCGGGCTCGAACGGGGTCCAGGTCTGGGTGAAGTCGAGGCGGGCGAACACGTCGCGGTAATGGCGAAGTTCGTTCGTCGTCAGCGGCACGCCGCGCACGAAGGCCTTGTGCGCCGAGATCGTCACGGCGCGGCGGAAATCCTCCGGGTCCAGCTCGAACTTCAAAGCGTCGCCGCAGAAGCAGATCTTCCGCCGGCGATCGAACAGCACGGCGTGGCCGTCGAAGTGGCCGGCGGTGCGGTGGAGCTCGAGGCCCGGCAGCGGCTCGAGGAAGTCGTCGTAGGGCCACGAGACCTGCAGCGCGGCGCTCCAGGTGAAGTCGGCGGCGGGCAGGCACAGCTCCGGGTCGAACCGGTCCTGCAGCTGCACCAGCCCCCCGTAGGCGTGCGGGTGCGAGGCCGAGAGCACCTGCATGCCGCCCAAAGCGGCGATGTGGTCGAGCGCCGCCTCGCTGAAGACCGGGCAGCCCTCGAAGCCCATGTTGCCGGCCTCCGTGCAGATCAGGTAGCTCGACGGGCCGATGCCCGAGACCGGCTCGTTCCAGAACCGCCAGACGCCCGGCTCAAGCTCCTGCCAATGGCAGGGAAAGCGCGCCTGCGCCTCGCGCTTCGTCCAGAAGCGCCAGCCGTCCTGCGGCACGACGTGGCGGGCGTCGAGGCACATCGGGCAGGCCGGCGGGGTCTCGAAGTGGCGCTGCCAGAAGCCGCAATTGTCGCAGACGTAGGCCGGCAGATCGAGGGCGCCGGCAAAGGGCAGGTATCCGGGCACGCGTCGCCTCGTGGCAGTGGGGATGGTGCGGGGTTCCTATCAGGCGCCCCGCCGGAACGGGAGCCCGTCAGGGCCGCGGCAGCAGCCGCCGCGGGGAACGCGCCACCGCCGCGGCGCTCGCGAGCCCCGCCAGGGCGATTCCGGCCAGGCCCGCCATCAGCAGGTCGCGCTCCCGGCTGGTCCAGAACGCGGAACGGGTGCGCTTGGTCCGGGCGCCGAAGCGCCCGTCGATGCCGACGTCGCCCGGCACCGGGGCGTCGAGGTTGCCGGCCCGGTACGGCAGGTCCTCGTCGGCCATCTGCTTGGGCCACATCTCGGCGGCCTTCCGGTCGGCATAGCCCGGGACCAGGGCCTGGGCCGCCGCCATCATCACCGTGCTGCGGCCGACCCAGATCTCGCGGCGCGGATGCTCGGCGGCGTAGACGATCGCCTCGGCGCAAAGGCGCGAATCGTAGACCGGGTCCGGCGCATTCTGGTCGCGGCCGGTCCGGTTGCGGGTCCAGCGGTACTGCGGGGTGTTCACCGCCGGCAGGTAGATCACGCTGAGCGAGACCGCGGACTTGTCGTGGAGCAGCTCGCAGCGCAGCGAGTCGGTGAAGCCCGAGACGGCGAACTTCGCCGCGCAGTACGGCGCCTGCAGCGCCGCGGCGCGGTAGCCCAGCCCGGACGAGACCTGGATGATCGCCCCGCGGTCGCGCGGCTTCATGAAGCGCAGGGCGGCGAGCGTGCCGTAGACCTGGCTGAGATAGGTCGTCTCGGTGACGCGGCGGTACTCGGCCGGCGTGATCCGGTCGGCCCGGCTCACCACCGTCGACATAGCATTGTTGACCCAGGCGCGGACCGGCCCGAGCTCGGCTTCGATCCGGGCGGCGGCAGCGTCGACCGCCTCGGCATCCGACACGTCGGCCGAGATCGTCAGCACCGGGCGTCCGTAAGCCGCGAGGGCGGCGGCGGTCGCGCGCAGCCGGCCTTCATCGCGGGCGATCACCGCCACCGACCAGCCGCGGGACGCGAACAGGTGGGCAGTGGCCAGGCCGATCCCGGCGGTGCCCCCTGTGACGACTGCGACCCGTGCCATGCGCGACTTCCCCCGACGTACCGCAGCGACAAGCGGTTGCGGCGCAAACGGTTGCGGCCCGCAGGCCGTGCCCAATGGACACGCCCTGCGGGCCGCGAAGGTCGCCGGCGCCGGGCCGGATCAGGAATGCGCGGGCGCCGCGTGCGCCGGGGCGCCGCCGTGGCCGTCGTCGGTGGTCTTGCCGCGCTTCTTGCCCACCCAGATCACGATGTTCCGGATCATCACGTAGAAGACCGGCGTCAGGAACAGGCCGAAGAAGGTCGCGCCGATCATCCCGAAGAACACCGCGGTGCCCAGCGCCTGGCGCATCTCGGCGCCGGGGCCGGTGGCGATCACCAGCGGCAGCACGCCGAGGATGAAGGCGAAGGCGGTCATCAGGATCGGGCGCAGGCGCAGGCGGCAGGCCTGGATCGCGGCGGCGACGGGGCCCTTGTGCTCCGCCTCCTCGATGTCGTGGGCGAACTCGACGATCAGGATGGCGTTCTTCGCCGCGAGACCGATCAGCACGATCAGGCCGATCTGGGTCAGGATGTTGTTGTCCTGCCCGCGCAGCTGCACGCCGAACAAGGCGGCCAGCACCCCGGTCGGCACCACCATCAGGATCGAGATCGGCAGCGCCCAGCTCTCGTACTGCGCGGCGAGCACCAGGAACACCAGCAGGATGCCCAGCGCGAACACGTAGACCGCCGTGTTTCCGGTGGCCTTCTGCTGGTAGGCGATCTCGGTCCAGTCGTAGGCGTAGCCCTCGGGCAGCGCCTTGGCGGCGATCTCCTCCATGGCGGTGAGCGCCTGTCCGGTCGAGACGCCGGGCTTGGCCACGCCCTGCACCGGCACCGAGTAGTACAGGTTGAACCGCTGCACGATCTGCGGGCCGGCGACGGTGCGCAGCGAGCCCAGGGTCCCCAGCGGCACCAGCGCGCCGGTGGAGGAGCGGACCTTGATCTGCGAGATGTCCTGCTGCGAGGTCCGGTAGGCGGCATCGGATTGCAGGCGCACCTGGTAGATGCGGCCGAGCGTGTTGAAGTCGTTGACGTAGGCGCCGCCCAGGTCCGCCTGCACCGAGGCGAAGACGTTGGCCAGCGGCACGTTCAGCATCCGCGCGATCGTGCGGTCGATGTCGAGGTAGAGCTGCGGCGTGTCGTTGCCGAAGGTGGTGAACACCCGCTGCACGTCGCTGCTCTGGTTGGCCTGGCCGATCAGCTCGCCGGCGGCGGCCAGCAGCGGCCCGGTCTCCGAGGATTGCCGGCTCTCGACCTGCATCTTGAAGCCGCCGCCGTTGCCGAGGCCGCGCACCGGCGGCGGCGGGATGACGATGACCCGCGCCTCCTGGATGTTGGCGGTGGCCTTCAGCACCTCGCCGGTGATCACCGCCGCGCTGCGCCCGTGGGTGGCGCGCTCCTTGGCGCCGGCCAGCGTGATGAACATCACGCCGGAGTTGGTGGTATTGGTGAAGGTCGCGCCGTCGAAGCCGGCGATGATGACGGTGTTGGTCACGCCGTCGATCTTGCGCGCTTCCGCGGCCGCCCGGTTCACCGTCTCGGTGGTGCGGTCGAGCGAGGCGCCGGCCGGCAGCTGGACCACGCCGATGAGGTAGCCCTGGTCCTGGTCGGGGATGAAGCCCGTCGGCGTCGTCTGCACGAGGTGGATCGTGCCGAAGATGACGAAGCCGTAGAACACCATCACGGCGACGATGCCGACGCTGTAGCCGGTGAGCAGGCCGACGACCCGGGCGTAGCCGTTCGAGAGCGCCTCGAAGCCGCGGTTGAACAGGTCGGCGAGCCAGGCGATGAACCGCGTGAGGAAGAACTTCGGCTGCTTGCGGGCGTGGTGGGGCACCAGGAGCAGCTTGCAAAGTGCCGGCGACAGGGTCAGCGAGTTGAAGGCGGAGATGATCGTCGAGGCGGCGATCGTCAGCGCGAACTGCTTGTAGAACTGGCCCGAGATGCCGGGGATGAAGGCGGTCGGGATGAACACCGCGGCCAGCACGAGCGCGATGGCGACGACGGCCGAGCCGACCTCGTCCATGGTCTTGTGCGCGGCCTCGCCCGGCGACAGCCCCTCCTCCATGTTGCGCTCGACGTTCTCGACCACGACGATCGCGTCGTCGACGACGATGCCGATGGCGAGCACCAGCCCGAACAGGGTGAGGTTGTTCAGCGAGAACCCGAAGGCCGACATCGCCGCGAAGGTGCCGACGAGCGAGACGGGGATCGCGATCACCGGGATCAGCGCCGTGCGCCAGCTCTGGAGGAACACCAGGATCACGATCACCACGAGGCCGACGGCCTCGAACAGGGTCTTGTAGACCTCCTGGATCGACTCCTCGATGAACTCGGTCGGGTTGTAGGCGATGCGGTACTCGACGTCGGGCGGGAAGTTCTTCTTCAGGTTCTCCATCACCTTCTTGACGGAGGCCGCGGCGTCGAGCGCGTTGGTGCCCGGGCGCTGGAACGCGCCGATGCCCACCGCCGGCGTCGCGTTCAGGAAGGAGTTGGTGGTGTAGTCCTTCTGGCCCATCTCGGTGCGGGCGACGTCCTTCACCCGCACCAGGCGGCCGTTGGTCGCCTTGACGATGACGTCGGCGAACTCCTCCGGCGTCTGGAAGCGCCCCTGCGACTGCACCACGAGCTGGAACGCCTCGCCGGTCTGGGCGGGCGGCGCGTTGAGCGCGCCGGCGGCGACCTGCACGTTCTGCTCCTGCAGCGCCGTGGTCACGTCGGTGGTGGAGAGCCCGTAGGCGGCGAGCTTGTTCGGGTCGAGCCAGATGCGCTCGGCGTACTCGTTGCCGCCGAAGATCGTGATGTCGCCGACGCCGTCCAGGCGCAGCATCTCGTCACGGATGTTCAGGTAGATGTAGTTGGCTAGGTAGTTCTGGTCGTAGGTCTTGTTCGGCGAGAGCAGGTGCACGACCAGCATCAGGTCGGGCGAGGCCTTGCGCACGGTGACGCCGAGGTTGCGCACGTCCGGCGGCAGGCGCGGCTGCGCCACCGAGAGCCGGTTCTGCACCAGCACGTTGGCGATATCGAGGTTGGTGCCGACCTTGAAGGTGACGGTCAGCAGCATGTTGCCGTCGTTGGTCGACAGCGACGTCATGTAGAGCATGTTGTCGACGCCGTTCACCTCCTGCTCGATCGGCGTCGCGATCGTCGCGGCCACCGTCTCGGCGTTGGCGCCGGGGAAGCTCGCGCGCACGGTGACCGTGGGCGGGACGATCTCGGGATATTGCGAGACCGGCAAGCTCTCGTAGGCGACGAAGCCGAGGAGCAGGAAGATGATCGACGTGACCGACGCGAAGATCGGCCGATCGACGAAGAAGTGGGCAAAACGCATCGGTCAAACCTCTGGGTCGCCGCCCCTCGCGGAGCCGGCGACCGGCGTCGTCGATGGCGCCGCACCGGTCGGGACCGGTGCCGCTCGTACGCTCGAGACCGCGGACGGCCTCAGGTCTTGCTCGGCGGCAGCGTGATCGATTCCGGCGAGACCTTGGCGCCGGGGCGCACGCGGGAGGTGCCGTTGACCACGATGGTCTCGTCGCCCTTCAGGCCGTCGCGGATCACGCGGTAGCCGTCGACCTTGGGGCCGAGCTTCACGTCCTTGGCCGTCACCGTCCCGTCCTCGCCGACGAGGTAGACGATGCGCTTGTCCTGGTTGGCGGCGACCGCCTCGTCCGGGATCATGACGCCCTGGAACGGCTTCGTCGCGGGCATCGAGACGATGCCGAACAGGCCCGGCTTGATGAAGCCGTCGGCGTTCTCGACCGTGGCGCGCAGGAGGATCGTGCCGGTGGAGTTGTCGACGCGGTTGTCGACGAAGTCGAGGGTGCCCTTGCGGGTCGGCTTGGCCTCGCCCGACAGGGCGATCAGGATCGGGACGCCCTTGCCGCGCTGGGTCTGGCCCATGCCGATGCCGAGCGAGCCCTGGTACTTCAGGAACGACTTCTCGTCGACGGTGAAGGAGAAGTAGATCGGATCGAGCGAGACGATCGTGGTCAGCATCGTCTGGTCGGTGATGACGATGTTGCCCTCGGTCACGAGGCGCTGGCTGATCCGCCCGTTGATCGGCGACTTCACTTCCGAGAAGTCGAAGTTCAACTGGGCGTTGCGGAGCGCCGCCTCGGCGCTGTCGACGTCGGCCTGCGCGGTCTGCGAGGCCTGGCGGCGCTGGTCGGTGACCTGCTCGGAGATGTTGCCGCCCTTCGACAGGGTCTGCGCGCGCTCCAGGTCGGTCTGCGAGAACGAGAGGCGGGCCTTGGCCGAGGTCAGCGAGGCCTGCGCCTGCTCCAGGGCCGCCTTGTAGGGCCGCCGGTCGATGACGAAGAGCACGTCGCCCTTCTTCACCGTGGCGCCGTCCGTGAAGTTGATCTTCTCGAGGTAGCCCGTCACCCGCGCGCGGACCTCGACGAACTCGATCGGGTCGAAGCGGCCGGTATACTGGTCCTGCTCGATGATCTCGCGGACCACGGGCTTGGCGACCGTCACCTTCGGCGGCGGGCCGCCCGGCGCCTGGGCACGGGCCTGCGGCGCGGCGAGCGCCGCGGCGATCACGATGAGGCTTGCGAGCCGACGCTTGTACATGGATGGTTCCCCAGCAGCCCGCCACCTATTCCCCGCAGCGCGCACAGGTTGTGCGACACCGCACATGGCTTCGCCGCGACCGACCGGGCGACGCGCATGCGGCCGTGCTTCGACGGGTCTACTCAATCGCTTCACCGGCCGACGACCAGTCGCGATAGCCGCCCTTGTAGTGTTCCGTGAGGCCGAGCCCGGTCTGCTGCATCGCGTTGAGCGCGTGGACCGAGCGCACGCCGGAGCCGCAGGAGAAGACCGCGCGGCGCCCGTCCGCCTCGATCAGAGCGGCCACCGCCGCCGGATCGAAGCTCGAAAGCGGGTGCATCACCGCTCCGGGGATGTGGCCGTTCTCGTATTCGTGCGGCTCGCGCACGTCGATCACCAGCATCGACCCGTCGGCGAGACCCTGCTTGATCGCATCGCGGTCGAGGTCGACAACACGCATCGAACGATTCCCTGGAAGAGAGGCCGGCCGCGCGGGCTGACGCTTTTCCTTATTCGTCAGCCGTCCGCGGTGCAACACGCCGCCGAAGGCGCGCCGCGGATCAGAGCGCATCGAGCAGCGCGTCGGCCTGCTCGAAATGCGCCGCCCAGGTCGGCGCGGCGTAGCCGTCGAGACGCTGGGCCAGCGTCTGGCGAAGCCCGGAGCCCGGCCGGCTCAGATCCTCGACCGCCCGCCCCCAGCCGAGGCCGTCGAGGGGGTCGAGGAAGGCGGCGAAGCCCTCGGCGATCTCGCGGTGGACCGGAATTCCGGAGGCGACCACCGGCACGCCGGACGCCGCCGCCTCCACGATCGGGATGCCGTAGCCTTCGGTGAAGGACGGCATCAGCAGCGCCGTGCAGCTCCGCGTGAGCGCGGCGAGGCCGTGGGTCGAGAGCCCGGAGACCTCGACGACGTGCGGGCGGATCGCCTCGCAGCGCTCCAGCAGGTCGACGACGTTCTCGGCCTCCCAGCCGCGGCGCCCGACCAGCACGAGCCGGGGCGTGGCCGGGCCGTGGCGCTCGGCGAGCTCCCGCCAGAGATGGAGCAGCAGCAGATGGTTCTTGCGCGGCTCGATCGTGCCGCAGACGAGGAAGGTCGGCCGGTCGGGAACGAAGCGCGGGCCGTCGCGCCCGAAGGCCGGCTCGACGCCGAGATGCCCGACCGCGAGCGGCGGACGCCCGAACCCGTCGGCGGCGAGGTGCGCCAGCGTCCGCTCGCCGGTATCGGCGGAATTCACGACGATGGCGGCCGCGTGCCGGCCGATGGTCCGCAGGCGCCGGCGATGGCGCTCGGCCTCGCCGGGCCGGCCGTATTCGGGATGGGTGATCGGGATCAGGTCGTGGACGAAGAACGCCGGCCGCACGTCGGTGCGGGTGTAGAGCCAGTCGAAGCGCTCCGGCTTGTCGAGGCGCAGGTGCGAGGTGTGCAGGTAGAGGCTGGCCTCCGGCAGGGCCGAGATCGGTGCGGCGCGCAGGATCCCGAGCACGGTCTCGGCCTGGATGCGCCGTCGGCGGATCGTGCCGGACCGCTGGTCGCGCCCGGCGACGGCCTCCGCCGGGCGGCCGGTGAGCCGTGCCTCGAGGCGGCGGTAGACCGGATCGGATTCGGCCACCACGTCCTCGGTCCAGCCGTCCGCGACCGCGTCGACGATGCGGGACGCGTGGTCCCGGTCGAGGATGCGCGGCCCGAGGCCGGTCGAGACCAGCCCGAAGCGCGCGCCGGCGCCGTCGAGCACGTGGCGGGCATAGGCGAGGTCGACCCGGTCGATCCCGGACGGGCTCGCATGGCGCAGGCGGGTGACGAGGCGGGTGAGGTCGAAGGCGATCGGCCGTGTCGACATGATGCTCCGGATTGCGGCCCCCATGCGGGCCGGCCGCGTGTTACCGGGCCGAGGCGCGGAGGGCCAGCCGGTGCGATGCCTCGGGTTCGAACCGTTGGCCGATCGGGAACCGGTCGCGGTCGGCATATCGCAAGCCGGACGACGAGGAACGGGAGCCTGCGCCGGGGGCGGCCGCCGCCCGCCGCCGGCGACGGATGAAGGCTCTCGCGGCACGCGACGGACCGACCGCCGGGTTGCGCGCCCGGCTCCGGGCAGCCGTCAGCCGATCGACGCCTTTCCTCGTGCCGCCCGTCCCGGCAGGAAGCGATCCTTCATCTCCAGCACCTTCTGCACCTGGGCCCCGAGCGTCAGAAGCTGCACGAGGCGTTGCGTGTCGAGGCGGCGCACGTCGCCGTACCAGCCGGCGAACAACTCGAAGAGATCGCGCATCTCGGTCAGGCGTTGCTGGGCGTAGCGTTCGTCGTCATCGCTCGGCGCCTCCATCAGCAGCTCGCGCAGCAGCGTCAGCGTCGGGTCGATCTCGCGCTTCTTGCGCTCCTCCACCAGGGTCCGGACGATCTGCCAGATGTCCTCCGGCGTCGAGAAGTAGTCGCGGCGGTCGCCGGGCCTGTGCTGAAGGCGGACGAGGCTCCAGGCCTGGAGCTCCTTGAGCCCCATGCTCACGTTCGAGCGGGACAGGCCGAGCTTGTCCACGATCTCCTCGGCATTGAGCCCCTGCGGCGACACGAACAGCAGCGCGTAGATCTGGCCGACCGTGCGATTGATGCCCCAGCGGGAGCCCATCTCGCCGAAATGCAGCACGAAGGCTTGCACGAGGGGAGGAAGCTGCATCGCCCGCTATGCCTTGAGCCAGAGGCGCAGCACGAAGGCGATCCCGCCGACGACGACGACCCCGCCGATCCAGAGGGCCACGAACCAGCCGAGCCGGCCGGCCCAACGCGGCATCAGCCCGCTCACTGGTAGCCGTCCGCGCCGACCTTGCCCCGGAAGACCCAGTACGCGTAGGCGGTGTAGGCGAGGATGACCGGAATGAGGACGCCCGCGCCGACCAGCATGAAGATCTGCGAGGATCTCGGCGAGGCCGCCTCCCAGATCGTCACCCGGCCGGGGACGATGTCGGGATAGATGCTGATTCCCAGACCGACATACGACAGGCCGAACAGCCCGAGCGCCAGCAGGAACGGCGCCCGCTCGGCCCCGCGCATGAGCGTCCGGAAGAACAGGACGCTGCCGAGCACGACCAGCAACGGCACCTGAGCCGTCAGCAACACGTTCGGCCAGGCGAACCAGCGGGCGGCGAAGGCGGCGTCGAGCAGCGGGGTCGCCGCGCTCACGGCCGCGATGCAGGCGATGGTGGCGATCCCGAACCGGAACGCCATGCGTCGGCCGAGTTCGCGCGTCGTTCCCTCGGTCCGCATCACGAGCCACGTGGCGCCCAAGAGCGCGTAGCCCAGCACGAGGCTGATCCCGGTGAACAGGCTGAACGGCGTCAGCCAGTCCCACCGCCCGCCGCCGTAGCCGCGCCCGGTGACGGCGATGCCCTGGAGGAGAGCGCCCAGGGCGATGCCCTGCGCCAGGGCGGCGACCAGCGAGCCGCCCGCGAAGGCGACGTCCCAGAAGGCGCGATGGCGGGGATCGCGCCAGCGGAATTCGAAGGCCACGCCTCGGAAGACCAGGCCCAGCAGCATGGCGACGATCGGTGCGTAGAGGGCGGGCAGGATGATCGCGTAGGCGAGCGGGAACGCAGCGAAGAGGCCGCCGCCGCCGAGCACCAGCCACGTCTCGTTGCCATCCCAGACGGGCGCGATCGAGTTCATGGCGACGTTGCGTTCCTCCCCGGCCCGGAGGCTGGGAAACAGCAGCCCGACGCCGAGATCGAAGCCGTCCATCACCACGTAGGCGAAGACCGCGAACGCGATCACGAAGGCCCAGACCGTGGAGAGATCGAAGGCGGCGTTCATGGCTCCTACTCCGCTGGCTTCAGATGGCGATCGGGATCGACGGCGGGCGCGGGCGTGAGGCCGGCGGCGCGGATCGGCAGGCCGACCTCGGGGCCTTCCTCGCCGCGATGGGGCGCATGCGCCATCAGCCGCAGGATGTAGAGGATCCCCATGCCGAAGACCGAAAGGTAGATCACGACGAAGGCGAGCAGCGAGCTCGCGACGGCCGGCACCTGCAGCGGAGACGCGGATTGCGCGGTGCGCAGCAGGCCGTAGACCGTGAAGGGCTGGCGGCCCACCTCCGTCGTGATCCAGCCGGCCAGCACCGCCACGAAGCCCGCGGGCCCCATCGTCACCGCGACGCGGTGCAGCCAGGTCGTCTCGTAGAGGCGCCCGCGCCACCGCGCCCACAGGCTCCACAGGCCGACGCCCAGCATCGCGACGCCGAGCCCGACCATGATGCGGAACGACCAGAACACGATCGGCACCGGCGGCCAATTCGCGCGCGGGACGCTGTCGAGCCCGTCGAGGGCTGCGTCGAGCGAATGCTTCAGGATCAGCGACGAGAGCTTGGGCACCTCCAGCGCGTAGCGGACGGTCGCCGCGTCCTGGTCCGGCAGGCCGAACAGGATGAGCGGAGCCCCGTCCGGATGACCGCGGAAGTGGCCCTCCATCGCCATGACCTTGGCCGGTTGATGCGCGAGCGTGTTCAGGCCGTGGGCATCGCCCGCGAGGATCTGGAGCGGCGCGACGCAGGCCAGCATCCACATCGCCATGGAGAACATGGTGCGGGCGCCCGCATTGGCGCGGTCCCGCAGCAGGTGCCAGGCACCCACGCCGCCGACCACGAGCGCCGTCGTCAGGTAGGCGGCCAGCACCATGTGCACGAGCCGATACGGGAACGACGGGTTGAAGACGATCGCCCACCAATCGAGGGGCACGAACTGACCTTGCGCATTCGTGCCGTACCCGGCTGGCGTCTGCATCCAGGAATTGACGGATACGATCCAGAACGCCGAGAAGCCGGTGCCGACCGCCACCATCAGGGTCGCCAGCATGTGCAGGCCGCGGCCGACCTTCTTCATGCCGAACAGCATCACGCCGAGAAAGCCGGCCTCCAGGAAGAAGGCCGACATGACCTCGTAGGCCATCAACGGCCCGAGCACCGGGCCGGTCCTGTCGGAATAGACCGACCAGTTGGTGCCGAACTGATAGCTCATCACCAGGCCGGAGACGACGCCCATCGCGAAAGCGATGGCGAAGATCTTGAGCCAGTAGTGGAAGAGATTGATGAACACCTCGCGGCCGGTCGCCAGCCACAGACCTTCGAGCACCGCGAGGTAGCTCGCCAGCCCGATCGAGAAGGCCGGGAAGACGATGTGGAAGGCGACGGTGAAGCCGAACTGCGCCCGCGCAAGCGTCAGCGCGTCGATCTCGGATAGGAGAGACATGCCCGCGGCCTCGTCGATCTCGTCATTTCAGGAATTACCGAAATGACGATGAGAATGCAAGCCTAGACGACGCACAAGGATAGGTCGGATGTCGCATCAACGGATGCCGCCGGGACCACGGGCCTGCGGGCGGGCGCCGGAGGTACGCGCCATCGCCGACGCCGCGATCCGACGACGAAGCCCCGACCCGCCGGCCTCCTCCGATCCGGCCGGCTTCGGGGGGCGCTTCGGAGCCCGTTCGACGACGGGCGCCGCCGAGCCGCCTCGGAAGGGCGGTGGCGGCCGGCACCTCAGTACGTCCAGCGCTGCGCCTTCGAGACGAGGAAGTCGCGGAACGCCTGAACGCGGGCGACCGTGCGCATCTCCTCGGCGTAGACGAGATAGCTCTCCAGCGTCGGCATCTCGCTGTCGCGCAGCACCTGGACGAGGTGGTCGTCGCCGTCGACCGCGTAGTCCGGCAGGATGCCGATGCCGGCGCCGGTCTCCATCGCCCGCTGCAGCGCGCCGATGTTGTTGACGGTGAAGGCGACCGGGCGGCGCTCGCGGCCCTCGCGGCCGACATTGGCGAGCCAGTGCGCCGCCAGCAGGTAGGACGGCTCGTTGCCGCCGAAGGAGACGAGGCGGTGCTCGTCGAGGTCCTCGACGGTCTTGGGCTCGCCGAACCGCTTGACGTAATCTTGGCTGGCGAAGGCGTGGTAGTGCACCGTGAACAGCCGGCGCTGGATCAGGTCGGGCTGGGCCGGCCGGCGCATGCGGATCGCGACGTCGGCCTCGCGCATGGCGAGGTCGAGCTCCTCGTTGGTCAGGATCAGCTCGATCCGCACGTCCGGGTAGAGGTCGAGGAATTCGGCGACGCGCTGGGCGAGCCACGCGGTGCCCAGCCCCACGGTGGTGGTTACCTTGAGGTCGCCCGACGGCCGCTCGCTGGTCTCGACGAGGCGGGCGCGGGTGTTCTCCAGCCGGAGCTTCATGTCGCGCGCGGCGCGGAACAGAAGGTCGCCCTGCTCGGTCAGGATCAGGCCGCGGGCGTGGCGGTGGAACAGGGGCGCCTTCAGCTCGCGCTCCAGGGCGCTGATCTGGCGGCTCACCGCGGATTGGCTCAGGCCGATGTCGTCGCCGGCACGGGTGAAGCTGCCGGCTTCCGCGACGTTGAGGAAGATCCGGATCTTGTCCCAATCCACGGCGAGACTCCCTCACGCACCCAGACGACGCCGAGGCACGCGCGCCCCATTCCGGCCACCCGCGCCGTCGACCGACGCGGGCGTTTCCCGGCCCCGCTGCGACGCATCGGACCCGGCTGCGGTCGAACGGGCCCGGCCTCGTCGCGACGCCCGTCACTCATGCGTCCTGAGCATGGTCACGCGCAAGGCGCCGCAAAAAGAAAATGTTGACAGATCCTCGGCGCGGGGCCGAACCGCGCAGTCCTCACCCGCCTGAACGGGGATTCGGGCCGGTGGACGAGCTCGCGCCTACTCGGCGGCGGCCTGTCGCGGGCTCTCGCCGATGTCGAGGTTGGCGAGGTACTTCTCCGCTTCCAGCGCAGCCATGCAGCCCATGCCGGCCGCGGTGATCGCCTGGCGGTAGACGTCGTCGGTGACGTCGCCGGCCGCGAACACGCCGGGAATCTCGGTCTCGGCGGTGCCGGGGCGGACGCTGAGGTAGCCGCCGTGGCGCATCGCGAGCTGGCCCTCGAACACCTCGGTCGCCGGCTTGTGGCCGATCGCGACGAACACGCCGTCGACCGGCACCGCGCTGGCCTCGCCGGTGCGGGTGTCCTTGAGGCGCAGGTGCGTCACCGACGGCGCGGGCGTGGTGGTGCCGCAGATCTCGTCGATCTCGCGGTTCCACAGCACCTCGACGTTCGGATGCTTGAACAGGCGCTCCTGCAGGATGCGCTCGGCGCGGAAGCTGTCCCGGCGGTGGATCACCGTGACCTTCGAGGCGAGGTTGGCGAGGTACAGGGCCTCCTCGACGGCCGTGTTGCCGCCGCCGACCACCGCCACCGGCTTGCCGCGGAAGAAGAAGCCGTCGCAGGTGGCGCAGGCCGAGACGCCCCCGCCCTGGAACTTGGCCTCCGACGGCAGGCCGAGCCACTTCGCCTGGGCGCCGGTGGCGATGATCAGCGCGTCGCAGGAATAGGTCTCGCCGGAATCGGCCTCGAGCCGGAACGGGCGCACCTTGAGGTCGACCTTGGTGATGTACTCCGACAGGATCGTGGTGCCGACATGCTCGGCCTGGAGCCGCATCTGCTCCATCAGCCACGGCCCCTGGATCGCCTCGGCGAAGCCCGGATAGTTCTCGACGTCGGTGGTGATCATCAGCTGGCCGCCGGGCTGGAAGCCCGAGATCAGCAGCGGCTGCACCATGGCGCGGGCCGCGTAGATCGCGGCCGTGTAACCGGCCGGCCCCGAACCGACGATGATCAGCCTGGAATGGGTGTGGGCCATGACGTCCTCGAATCCCTCGCTCTAAGCCTCGGCGGCGTGCCGGCCGGCCGGCAGACCGCCCTGTGCCGCCCGGAAGGCGGCGTAGCCGTCGGCGAGCGCCTGGGCGATCACCGGCGTGGCGTTGATCGGCTTGTAGGCCAGCGGCTCCAACCGCCCGGTAAACGGCCGCAAGGCGCCGGCCATCGCCAGCCCCGCGAACATCCGCCGGTGGCGGATATAGGTACGCGGCAGGTCGAACAGCAGGACCGGCGCGCCGGTGGACACCGCCTCGCTGACCATGTTCGCCGAATCGGAGGTGACCACCACTGCGTCGGCCAGCGCCAGCATCGCCACGTAGGGGTTGTCGCTGCCGCCGTCCCAGAGGAAGCCGCCGGTCTCCGAGACGAGGGTGCGGATCGCGTCGCGCAGGGGGGCCGGCGTGCGGCGCGAGACGGTGACCATCAGCCGGCAGCCCGAGCCGGCGAGCTTGCGCAGGTCGTCGACCAGGCGCTGCATGTCGAGGGCGCGATAGCTCAGGTGCCGGCTGTCCCCACCGATCAGCACCGCGACCCGCGGCCCGTCGAGCGCCGTCAGCCGGGGGTCCGGCCGCGCGCGGGCGGCCGCGATCCGCTCGGCGGTGACGAGGTGCGGCGCGGTCAGCGTGGTGAAGACGTTGGGGCCGCGCAGGTCGTCGTAGTCGGGCACCCAGATGAAGTCGGCGCTGTCGTGCCCGGTGCGCGGGTCCTTCAGGAAGGCGGTGAAGGTGCGTCCCGGCGCGGCCCGGCGCATCGCGCGGAGATAAGGCACCGCGCGCCGCCCGGAGGCGATCAGGATGTCGGGATAGGGCCCGGCCAGCGCGCCGCGGCTGCGATACGGGCCCTGGCGCGGGTCGATCGGCCCCCACGGCGCCGTCCAGCCGAACGGGCCGCGCGACGGCACCCGGCGGATCTCGTAGGACAGGCGAAGGGTCTCGGCGATGCCGACGCACTGGTTCTCGTCGCCGGCCTTGCCGTCGGTGACGATCCAGGCGCGGGCGCCGGAAAGCGCCGGGGCGGCGTGCGTCTCGGAGGGGGGGATCACGTCAGTCGACGGGCAGGTTGCGGACGAGCCAGTCGGCGTAGATGTCGGCGATGGCGGTCACGCGGCGGCGCTCGGATTGCGGATCGTACCACGCCCCGCCGAAGCTCGAGGGGGTGGCGGTGAGCTGCGGATGGCGCCCGAGGATCGCGCCGTCGCGGGCGACCAGCAGCGCCTCGCCGTCGAGGTAGTCGTTCTGCGAGCCGCCCCCGAAGCCGGAGCGGCCGCTGTTGTTGCCGCCGGCGTAGGGCCGCAGCGAGAAGCCGCGGACCAGGACCACGAGGCTCGGGCCGCAGCCGCCGAGGCGGGCCGCGAAGCGGCTGCGCAGGGCCGCGGTCAGGTCGGCGCGCAGCGCCTCGGCCTCTGCCCCGGCGCCGAGCGCCACGAGCGGGCGAACGTCGACGCGGACGTCGGAGAAGCGGTCGCCCCGCAGGCTCGGAAAATCGCCGGCCGAGGCCGGGGCGGCGACGGCCGAAGCGGTCACGGCCAGGGCGGTCACGGCCGGTGCGGCCAGAGCCGGGTGGGCCAGCAGCCCGGCGATCCAGCGTCGCGCCATCCGCACCGGTCAGCCCCCGTACCGGATGCCGACGACCTCGTAGGACTTGCCGCCGCCAGGCGTCGTCACCTCGACGGAATCGCCGACGCCCTTGCCGATCAGCGCCCGCGCGATCGGCGAGGTGATCGAGACCCGGCCCGAATGCACGTCGGCCTCGGGCTCGCCGACGATCTGGTAGGTCTTCTCTTCCTCGGTATCGTCATCGACGAGCTTCACGGTCGCGCCGAACTTGATCTTGTCGCCCGAGAGCTTGGTGACGTCGATGATCTCGGCGCGCGCGATCAGGCTCTCCAGCTCGAGCACGCGGCCCTCGTTGTGGGACTGCGCCTCCTTGGCGGCGTGATACTCGGCGTTCTCGGAGAGGTCGCCGTGCGCGCGCGCCTCGGAGATCGCCGCGACGATGCGCGGGCGCTCCACCTGCTGGCGGTGCTTCAGCTCCTCTTCCATGGCTGCGAAGCCACGCACCGTGATCGGAACCTTGTCTATCGCCATCGTCTCGCGCCACAATGAAGAGGCCCGGCCGGACGCGGGGATGCCGCGCCCTCCGGGCCAGATTCCAAAACCTGTCCGAGCGCAGGGTCCGCGATCGGTCAGAAACGTCGTGTCGCCGCCCGGCTTCAGGCTGCGAAGTATTCCTGCAGGGCGCGGACCCGAAGGTCACCTTCGAGATAGGCCTGAATGCCCTCGGCCGCCGCCATCGCTCCGGCCAGAGTGGTGTAGTACGGCACCTTATGCAAGAGGGCCGCCCGGCGGAGCGAGCGCGAGTCCGACAGCGCGCCGGCCCCCTCGGTGGTGTTCAGGACGAGCTGGATGTCACCGTTCTTGATCGAGTCGACCACGTGCGGCCGGCCTTCGAGCACCTTGTTCACCCGGTCGCAGGCGACGCCGTTCTCGACGAGGTAGCGCTGGGTGCCACCGGTCGCCACGATCGCGAAGCCGAGCCCGGCCAGCAGCCGGATCGAGGGCAGGATGCGCGCCTTGTCGCCGTCGCGCACCGAGACGAACACCGTCCCCGAGCGCGGCACCTTGGTGCCCGAGCCGAGCTGGCTCTTGGCGAAGGCGACGCCGAAGCCGGCATCGAGCCCGATGACCTCGCCGGTGGAGCGCATCTCAGGCCCGAGCAGCACGTCGACGCCGGGGAAGCGCGCGAACGGGAACACCGCCTCCTTCACCGCGATGTGGTTGAGGACCTTCTTCTTCAGCCCGAACGCGGCCAGGGCCTCGCCAGCCATGACCCGGGCGGCGATCTTGGCGATCGGCTCGCCGATCACCTTGGCGACGAACGGCACCGTGCGGGACGCGCGCGGGTTCACCTCCAGCACGTAGATCGTGCCGTCCTTGATCGCGTACTGCACGTTCATCAGGCCGCCGACCCTCAGCGCCAGCGCCATCGCCTTGGTCTGGCGCTCCAGCTCGGCGATGATCTCGGGCGAGAGCGAGCGCGAGGGCAGCGAGCAGGCCGAGTCGCCGGAATGGATGCCGGCCTCCTCGATGTGCTCCATGATCCCGGCGATGAACACGTCGGTGCCGTCGCAGACCGCGTCGACGTCGATCTCGACCGCATCCGACAGGTAGCGGTCGAACAGCAGCGGGTTCTTGCCGAGCACCGTGTTGATCTGGCCGGTCTTGTCGTTGGGGTAGCGCGACTTGACCTCGGACGGGATCAGGCTCGGCAGGGTGTCGAGCAGGTAGTCGGCGAACTGGGTCTCGTCGCGGATGATCGCCATGGCGCGGCCGCCGAGCACGTAGCTCGGGCGCACCACGAAGGGCAGGCCGAGGTCGGCCGCGACCATCCGGCCCTGCTCGACCGAGTAGGCGATGCCGTTCTTGGGCTGCTTCATCCCGAGCTTGTCGAGGAGCCGCTTGAACTGGTCGCGGTCCTCGGCGAGGTCGATCGCGTCCGGCGAGGTGCCGAGGATCGGCACGCCGGCGGCTTCGAGCGCGCGGGCGAGCTTCAGCGGGGTCTGGCCGCCGAACTGGACGATGACCCCGTGCAGGGTGCCGTTCTGCCGCTCGGTCTCGATGATCTCGAGCACGTCCTCCTGCGTCAGCGGCTCGAAGTAGAGCCGGTCGGAGGTGTCGTAATCGGTCGAGACCGTCTCCGGGTTGCAGTTGACCATGATGGTCTCGTAGCCCGCCTCCGACAGCGCGTAGCAGGCGTGGCAGCAGCAATAGTCGAACTCGATGCCCTGGCCGATCCGGTTCGGGCCGCCGCCGAGGATGATGACCTTCCTGGCCGCGGTCGGCTGGGCCTCGTCGGCGACCGTGCCGGCGAAGGGGGCGACGTAGGTCGAGTACATGTAGGCGGTCGGCGCCTTGAACTCGGCGGCGCAGGTGTCGATCCGCTTGAACACCGGCCGCACCTTCAGCGCGCGGCGCGCCTCGCGCACCGACGGCTCGTCGGTTCCGGCGAGGACGGCCAGGCGCGCGTCGGAGAAGCCCGCGGCCTTGAGCTGGCGGAACGCGCCCGGCGTCGCCGGCAGGCCGTGCGCCTTGACCCGGTTCTCCAGGTCGATGATGCCCTGCAGCTGCTCCAGGAACCACGGGTCGATCTTGCACGAGGCGTGGACCTCCGCATGGCTCACCCCGAGGCGCAACGCCTGCGCGACGTTGAGCAGCCGGTCCGGCGTCGGCGTGCCGATCGCCGCCTTGATCGCGTTGTGGTCGTCGCCCTTGCCGAGCCCCTCGATCTCGATCTCGTCGAGGCCGGTGAGCCCGGTCTCGAGGGAGCGCAGGGCCTTCTGCAGCGATTCGGCGAAGCACCGGCCGATCGCCATCGCCTCGCCGACCGACTTCATCGCGGTGGTCAGCGTCGGCTCGGCGCCGGGGAACTTCTCGAACGCGAAGCGGGGGATCTTGGTGACGACGTAGTCGATCGTCGGCTCGAACGAGGCCGGGGTCGCGCCGCCGGTGATGTCGTTGGCGATCTCGTCGAGGGTGTAGCCGACGGCCAGCTTGGCCGCGACCTTGGCGATCGGGAAGCCGGTGGCCTTCGACGCCAGCGCCGAGGAGCGCGACACGCGCGGGTTCATCTCGATGACGATCATCCGGCCGGTGGCCGGGTCGATGGCGAACTGCACGTTCGAGCCGCCGGTCTCGACGCCGATCTCGCGCAGCACCGCGAGGGATGCGTCGCGCATCACCTGGTATTCCTTGTCGGTCAGCGTCAGCGCCGGCGCGACGGTGATGGAATCGCCGGTGTGGACGCCCATCGGGTCGATGTTCTCGATCGAGCAGACGATGATGCAGTTGTCCGCCTTGTCGCGGACGACCTCCATCTCGTACTCCTTCCAGCCGAGCACCGATTCCTCGATCAGCACCTCGTTGGTCGGCGACGCGTCGATGCCGCGCTCGACGATGTCGAGGAATTCCTCGCGGTTGTAGGCGATGCCGCCGCCGGTGCCGCCCATGGTGAAGGACGGCCGGATGATCGCCGGCAGGCCGACCTCGGCGAGCGCGATCAGGGCCTGGCCCAGCGCGTGCTCGATGTAGCGCTTGCGCCGGTCGCCCTCGCCCGCATGCCAGGTCTTCTCGAAGGCGGCGACCGCCGAGTCCCGGTCGGCACCCGCAGGCCACTGCGCCTCGATGCGGGCGATCTCGGCGAGGCGCCTGTCGCGGTCGGCCTTCTTCGGCACCGAGGCGTTGGCGAGCTCCGATTTCGGCGTCTCGAGGCCGATCTTGGTCATCGCGTCGCGGAAGAGATGGCGGTCCTCGGCCTTGTCGATGGCCTCGGCCGTCGCGCCGATCATCTGCACGCCGTACTTCTCCAGCACGCCCATGCGCTGGAGCGAGAGCGCGCAGTTCAGCGCGGTCTGGCCGCCCATGGTCGGCAGGATCGCGTCCGGCCGCTCCTTCTCGATGATCTTGGCGACGATCTCCGGGGTGATCGGCTCGACGTAGGTCGCATCCGCCATGTCCGGGTCGGTCATGATGGTGGCCGGGTTCGAGTTGACCAGCACGATCCGGTAGCCCTCCTCGCGGAGCGCCTTGCAGGCCTGGGTGCCGGAATAGTCGAACTCGCAGGCCTGCCCGATGATGATCGGCCCCGCACCGACGATGAGGATCGAGGAGATATCGGTGCGCTTCGGCATCGGACGCCTTGGATGCGCTCACGCGTGCCCGACCGCGCAGCCCGGCTCTCGGGGCGGCGCGGATGGGCGCAGGCGGCGGGATTGTCGTTGAGACCCGCGTCTACACGCAGCCGGAGGCGTTTGAAAGGGCGTGTGCACGCATGGTTGGGCCGTCCCGAAACCGGGGACGCGTTTCCGACCCGGCCGGGATGGGTTCAAGCCCTCTCAACGCTCGACCGTATGATGCGCCCCCCCTCCCGCACGCGGGAAGAGGGATCGCTTGGCTGTCGAAGCAGGAGCGGAGAAACCGCCCTGCTCGCGTCAGAGGCCGGCGTAGAGCGCGGCGACGGCGCGGTCGATCGAGAGGTAGAACACGCCGAAGGCGACCAGCGCCGCGACCGCGAACTCCATGGCGACGCTCGGAAGCGTCTGCGAGCGGCGGATCACCTCGCGGCCGAAGACCAGCGAGACCCAGGCCAGCGTCAGCAGCGCCGGCATCACGAACAGGTAGGAGACCGTGCTCTCGATATGGTCGAGGCCGTTGGCCGGGTCGAGGATCGCGCGGATGTTGCGCACCCACGGCGCGTAGCAGGCGGCGTAGAGCGTGGTCAGCCACGACAGGCCGACGGCGACCCCGAGATGGAAGCTGAAGATGCGGTGCAGACGGGAGAAGTCGTCGCGCGCGTCGTCGAAGGTCATTCGTCAGCCCCGTTCATCGTCGAGATCGGCCCGGCGACGATCGTTGCGGCGTCGTCGTTAACGGGCGGTTGACGACGGGATGGGGGACGATCCTGTGTTTTGTGTGACGCCGGGCCCCAGGCCCGGCGCCCAAATCGTGGCAGTCCCGGTCTAGCCGACGCCCTCGAACAGCGCCGAGGAGATGTAGCGCTCGGCGAACGAGCACGCGACCGTGACGATGCGCTTGCCCTTGAACTCCGGCCGGCTCGCCAGCTCCAGCGCCGCCGCGACGTTGCCGCCGGTGGAGATGCCGCCGGGGATGCCCTCGAGGCGGGCGAGCTCGCGGGCGGTCTCGAACGCCTGCTGGTTCGAGACGGTGATCACGCCGTCGACGATCGCGCGGTCGAGGTTGTCCGGGATGAAGCCGGCGCCGATGCCCTGGATCTTGTGCGGCCCCGGCTGCCCGCCGGAGATGACCGGCGAATCCGTCGGCTCGACCGCGAACACCTTCAGGTTCGGCAGGCGCGGCTTCAGCACCGAGCCGACGCCGGTGATCGTCCCGCCGGTGCCGACGCCGGCCACGAACGCGTCGAGCTGGCCGTCGGTGTCGTTCCAGATCTCTTCCGCCGTCGTCTTGCGGTGGATCTCCGGGTTGGCGGGGTTCGAGAATTGCTGCGGCATCACCGAGCCGGGGATCTCGCCGAGCAGCTCCTCGGCCTTGGCGATGGCGCCCTTCATGCCCTGCGGGCCGGGCGTCAGCGCCAGCTCGGCGCCGAGGAAGGCCAGCATCTTGCGGCGCTCGAGCGACATCGTCTCGGGCATCACCAGGATCAGGCGGTAGCCGCGGGCGGCGGCCACGAACGCCAGCGCGATGCCGGTGTTGCCGGAGGTGGGCTCGACCAGGGTGCCGCCGAGCTTCAGCTTGCCCGAGGCCTCCAGCGCGTCGATCATGTTGACGCCGATGCGGTCCTTCACGCTGGCGATCGGGTTGAAGAACTCGAGCTTCAGCAGGATCTCGGCGTCGATGCCGCGCGCCTGCGGCAGGCGGTTCAGGCGGACGAGCGGCGTGTTGCCGATCGTCTCGGTGATCGAGCCGTAGACGCGGCCATGGCCGGGCTTGCGGGCTGGGGTCTCGACAGATGCCATGGTCGCGAATCTCCGAAGGACGCTCAGGTGACGGCGCGCCGGGCCGCCCGCGCGGGGGCGGGACCGGGCGTTTCCGGAGCCGGGATATCGCGTGCGGCGGGCGGGGGCAATCGGGCCAAGTGCCGGATACGGCGATCGTTTTCTCCCGCGGCGGCGTGCCTCGCCGAAGCGTGGAAGATCGCTTCTGCGCGCCCGGCGATACGGGGAAGATCGTTCTTCGCCGGCCGGGTCGCGGCGGCTGCGTCAGCGGCCGCCGAGCGCGAGAAGGAGGCCGAGGAGCGGCACGGCGGCTGCGATCCAGGCCGCGCCGGGGTGGAAGCTCGGCGGCGCGACGTAGCGGGAGGCGTCGTGCACGCCCGCGCGGAGGGTCGCTCGCCCGAGACCGATCTTTGCCGTCATGCGCCCCTCCGACCGTGAACCGGATCGAAGAAGGCGCGGGGGCGTCTCAAGGCCTGGTGAATCGGGCCCGGCCGCGTGGAAGCGTGGTCAACGGCGCCTTAAAGCGCGCGGTCGAACTTCAGCTCGCCGTTGGGGCTCTTCAGCACGAGCTGCGAGCCGACCATGTCCCACTGCGCCGCCGTGCGGAGCGCCACGAAGTAAGCCTGCTCGGTCGCCTGGAGGCTCTTGTCGCAGGACTTCTTGGTGAGGGCGAGCGGGCCGACCGCGAGGTGCTGCTCCTTGAGCGGGAAGGCGGTCGCCGCGAAGGTGTTGCAGCCGCCGTAGCCGCGGGCGCGGTACTGCTTGTCGATGATGAAGCTCGGCCGGTCGGTGCCGCCGAACGGCTTGCCGTTGATGCTCACCGCGGTCCAGGTCGAGTCCAGCGGAAACACCTTCTCGGTCTGCTTGGCGCCGGGGATGTACTGCTCTTTCTTGTCCTCGCCGCCGGGCCGGCGGTTGCCCTTGCCGAAGCCGCTGATCGAATTCTGCGCCCTCGTCTCGGTCGCCGTGGTGAGAACCAGCGCACCGGCGGCGCAGGCCAGAGCGGCGATCAGCATCGGTTTCATGGTACGCCCCTTGTCCCTCGTTTCCGGTGCGCCACCCTCGGGATGCCTTGCAGACATTCGGGAGCCCGTGCCTGGGCCCGTGGCGGCGCGCGGAAGCGCCAATGCGATAGGATTTCAGCACAATTGTGGTCAAGGCGGCCGCAGGCGGGCTTTTGTCGGCGTCCCGCGCGAAGTTCGCCGGCCCGTCCGCAGGATTCGGGGCCGTTCGCGAGAACTCTGAAACGATCCGCGTTCCGCTCCGTTGTCACGCACCGGATGGCGGTCGGCCAGATCGGCGAATCGAGGAGAGTTCGGCTTGGCGGGATCTGACGAAGGTGGGCAGAGCGGCGCTGCCCCGAGGCCGTTGAGCCCGGTCCAGTCGCGGGCGGCGCGGGGGCTGCTCGGCTGGTCCGAGGCGGACCTGGCCGCCAAGGCCGGGCTCGATGCGGGCTTCGTGCGCGACTTCGAGGCCGGCACCGGCGATCCGCCCTCGGGCCAGGTCGAGGTCCTGCGCAGCGCCCTGATGACGGCCGGCGTCGCCTTCAGCGAGGACGGCAGCTCCGGCGTCCGGCTCACGCAGACCGGCGGCGAGGGCACCCGGCTCGACGCCCTGACCACCGAGAACGACCGCTGACCCGGACGCGGGGGCGCCGTCGGCCCCCGCGCTCCCGTGCCGCCTATGCAGCGACACCGCGTCGGCTCAGGATCGCACGATCCGAGGGCGCGGGGTGCGGGCGATGGCGGACCACAAGGCCGAGCTCCGCGAGACCCTGCGCAAGATGGAGGTCGCGACCGGCGAGGCGGCCGCGGCCTGCCTTCCGCGCCTCGTGGCGCGGCTGCGCCACCACGAGACCCGGCTTCCCGGTCATCCGCTGATCCGCCCGTGGCGACGCTGGCGCATCCGCCGCCTCGCCGATGCTGTCGAGGAGGCGCGCTGGCACGTTGAGCAGGGGCGGCTCGCCCGGATGGGCGGGCTGTCCGGCCGCCGCTAGGCCGATCTTGCGGACAGGGCCGCCGCTCGTGCAAAGGGATGCCACGAGTGCGCCGCACCATCCGGAGACAACGCCCGTGACCGCAGACAACCCGCGCCGGCCCGACCACGCGGTCGATCCAATCTTCGTCGATCGCCGCTCCCCCCGCCTGTTCACCGGCGAGGCGGTGCCCGAGGCGGAGCTGATGCGGATGTTCGAGGCGGCGCGCTGGTCGCCCTCCTCCTACAATTCTCAGCCCTGGCGCTTCCTCTACGCTCTGCGCGACGACGCGAACTGGGAGACGTTCTACGGCCTGATCCTGCCGGGCAACCAGAAATGGGCAATTGGCACCGGCGCACTGGTGTTCCTCGTCTCCAGCGAGCGCATGAAGGTCGGCGACGAGCTCAAGCCGGCGGGGAGCCATGCGCTCGATGCCGGCGCCGCCTCGCTCGCCTTCCAGCTCCAGGCCAACCGCCAGGGCTGGCACGTCCACGGCATGGGCGGCTTCGACCGCGCGCGGGCGCCGGGCGTGCTCAACGTGCCGGAGCACCACACCATCCAGGCCGCCTACGGCGTCGGCCGCGCGGTGGCGCCGGAACACCTCGACGACGAGCAGCGTGCCAAGGAGGCCCATAACGGCCGGCGCCCGATCACCGACTTCGTCTTCTCCGGCGGCTTCCCCGCGACCGGCGGCTAGACGCGGGTGGACGCGCCCGAGGCCGGCTTCCGCTGGGACATCCCGGCCCGGTACAACATCGGCGTCGACGTCTGCGACCGCTGGGGCACCGCCGAGCCGGAACGCCCGGCGATCCTGGAGGTCGCCGCCGACGGCACCGTCGCGACCACGACGTTCGGGCGGCTTCGCACGGACTCGGATCGGCTCGCCGGAGCGCTCGCCGGCCGCGGGATCGGCCCGGGCGACCGCGTCGCGGTGCTGCTGCCGCAATCGGCCGCCGTGATGGTGGCGCACGCCGCCGCCTACAAGCTCGGCGCCATCGCGCTGCCGCTGGCCGGCCTGTTCGGCCCGGAGGCGCTGGCCTACCGCCTCGCCGACTCCGGCGCCCGCGCCTGCATCACCGACGCGGCCGGGCTGGCCAAGCTCGAGCCGATCCGCGGGCAGCTGCCGGAGCTGTCCCTGCTGGTCTCGGTCGACGGCGCCTCGGGCGACGCGCCCGGCCTCGCCGACCTGCTCGCGGCCGCCGCACCCGACTTCTCGGCCCACGACACCGGCCCCGACGACCCGGCGTTGATGATCTACACCTCCGGCACCACGGGACAGGCGAAGGGCGCCCTGCACGGGCACCGGGTGCTGCTCGGCCACCTGCCCGGCTTCGACCGGATGCATGCCTTTCCGCCGCGCCCCGGCGACCTGATGTGGACGCCCTCGGACTGGGCCTGGGCCGGCGGCCTGCTCAACGTGCTGATGCCGGCGCTGCGCCACGGCGTGCCGGTGGTGGCCCGCGCCGCCCGGTTCGAGGCCGACGCCGCCTTCCGGCTGATCGAGCGCTTACGGATCACCAACGCCTTCCTCGCGCCGACCGCCCTGCGGATGCTGCGCGCGGTCGAGGCGCCGCGCACGCGCTACGACCTCTCGTCGCTGCGCAACGTCGCCTCGGCCGGCGAGGCGCTCGGCGCCGACACCTATCGCTGGGCGGAGGACGCGCTCGGGCTCGCCGTCGGCGAGGCCTACGGGCAGACCGAATGCAACCTCGTGCTCGCGGCCGCGCCGGCGGAAGGGATCGGCCGGGCGGGCTCGGCCGGCAAGCCGGTGCCGGGCCACCGCGTCGCGATCCTGCGGCCCGACGGCAGCGAGGCCGGCACGGACGAGCCGGGCGAGATCGCCGTCGCCCGCCCCGATCCGGTGATGTTCCTGCGCTACTGGAACCAGCCCGAGGCGACCGCGCGCAAGTTTTCCGGCGACTGGATGCTCACCGGCGACCAGGCCCGGCGCGACGCGGACGGCTACGTCCACTTCGTCGGCCGCGACGACGACCTGATCACCTCGGCGGCCTACCGGATCGGCCCCGCTGAGATCGAGGCCTGCCTGTGCGCCCACCCGGCCGTGGCGCTCGCCGCCGCGGTCGGCAAGCCCGATCCGCTGCGCACGGAGATCGTGAAGGCCTTCCTCGTCCTGCGCCCGGGCTACGCCGCCTCGCCGGCGCTCGCCGACGAGATCCAGGCCTTCGTGCGCACGCGGCTCTCGGCCCACGAGTACCCGCGCGAGATCGCCTTTCGCGACGCCCTGCCGATGACCACCACCGGCAAGATCATCCGCCGGGCGCTGCGCGACGCGGAGTGAGGCGGATGGCCTCCCTCCCCCCTCTGCGGGGGAGGGTGGGCCTCGCGTCAGCGAGGGTCGGGAGAGGGGAGCGACCTCTCTGGACAGCGCGCTCCCCTCTCCCGACCCGCTTCGCGGGCCACCATCCCCCGCAGAGGGGGGAGGGAAGAGCCCTGTCGAGACTTCAGCGGCTTCCCCGGACGGGGTTTCGCCTCACACGAACAGCTGCTCGCCCTGCAGGTCCTTGTACAGCCCCGCCACCTGCTCGCCGTAGCCGTTGTAGATCAGCGTCGGGACGCGGGTGTCGGTGCCGAGCACGCGCTCGCTCGCCTGGCTCCAGCGCGGGTGCGGCACCGCCGGGTTGACGTTGGCCCAGAAGCCGTACTCGGACGGGCCGAGCGCCTCCCAGAAGGTCTTCGGCCGCTCGGCCACGAACGAGACCTTCACGATCGACTTGATCGACTTGAACCCGTACTTCCACGGCAGCGCGAGGCGGATCGGCGCGCCGAACTGGTTCGGCAGCGCCTTGCCGTAGATGCCGGTGGCGACGAAGGCGAGGTCGTTGCCGGCCTCCGCCATCGTCAGCCCCTCGACGTAAGGCCACGGGTAGAAGGTGCGCTGGCCCGGCGCCATCTTGCGGTCGAGGAAGGTCGTCAGCTGGACGTACTTCGCCCC
Organism: Methylobacterium sp. E-025; assembly: GCF_022829705.1. Lineage (NCBI taxonomy): Bacteria > Pseudomonadati > Pseudomonadota > Alphaproteobacteria > Hyphomicrobiales > Methylobacteriaceae > Methylobacterium > Methylobacterium sp. E-025. Next base: position 119,706 of record NZ_JAKSYR010000071.1, on the reverse strand, counting down.
CGAGGCGGGCTTGGCCAGCGCCACGAGCTTGGACAGCGGGAAACCGGTCCACGGCACCGCCATCGACCACGCCTCGACGCAACGGTGGCGGTAGAGCCGCTCCTCCAGCCCGATCTTGCGGATCAGGTCCTCGACGCCGAGCTCGAACGGCTTCTCGACGAGGCCGTCGATCTTGATCGTCCATGGGCTGGTCTTGAGCGCGTCGGCGGCCGGCAGCACGGTCTTCGAGGTGCCGAACTCGTAGAAGTTGTTGTAGTCGCCGCTGAAGGCCTCCGGCGTCAGCGGGCGGTCGAGGGCGTAGGCGTCGTTGCGCTTGGCCGGATAGGGCCCCGTGTCGGCGAAGGCCCGCCCGCCCAGCATCGCCGCCGCGGCGAGCCCGGCGGAGCCGCCAAGCAGCGCCCGCCGGTCGAGGAACACGGATTCCGGGGTAACGAGGTGCTCGGGAATCTCCCAGCCGCGCAACCGCTTGATCAGCATCGTCGTCTCCGCACTGTCCTGCCCGCCACGTGTCGCGACCGTCCCCTCGAGGGGCCGGTGGACCGCTGCGCGCGTCTTGTTCGCCGTCTACGGCGGAGGGGTTACCTCCGTTTCGGATCCGGTCGGCGGCGCTTCGTCGCGGAGCATCCGGCGCAGGACCTTGCCGACGTTGGTCTTCGGCAGGCTCTGGTGCAGCACGACCCTGCGCGGCACCTTGTAGCCGGTGAGCTGGGTCCGGGCATGCGCGCGGATCGCCTCGGCGGTGAGCGCGGGGTCGCGCAGGACGACGTGGGCCACCACCATCTCGCCGGTCTCGGCGTGGGGCGCGCCGACCACGGCGCATTCGAGCACGCCGGGATGGGCCGACAGCACGTCCTCGACCTCGTTCGGGTAGACGTTGAAGCCGGAGACGAGGATCATGTCCTTCATCCGGTCGACGATCCGCACCTGCCCGTCCGCCTCCATCACGGCGATGTCGCCCGTGCGGAAGAACCCGTCCGCGGTGGTCGCCGCGGCGGTCTCGTCGGGGCGCTTCCAGTAGCCCTTCATCACCTGCGGCCCGTGCACGCAGATCTCGCCGGGGGTGCCGGCGGGCACCGGCATCCCGTCCGAGCCGCGGATCGACACGTCGGTCGAGGGCAGCGGATAGCCGATCGTGCCGGACCACGCCGCGAGGCGATACGGGTTGACGCAGACCACCGGCGAGGTCTCCGATAGGCCGTAGCCCTCGATGATGGTCTTGCCGGTGATCGCCTTCCAGCGCGCGGCGACCGCGCTCTGCACCGCCATGCCGCCGGCTACCACGTAGTCGAGCTGCGAGAAGTCGACCGTGCCGATCTTCGGGTGGTTGTTCAGCAGGTTGAAGAGCGTGTTGACGCCGGAGAAGTGAGTGAACCGGGTCCTCGACAGCGTCCTCACGAAGCCGTCGCCGTCGCGCGGGTTCGGGATCAGGAGGCAGCTCCCGCCGGTGCGCATGAAGAAGAAGAAGCAGCAGGTCAGCGCGAAGATGTGATACAGCGGCAGCGCCGTGACCATCACCCGGCCGGGCTCGTCGAGGCCCTCGAACCAGACCTCGCTCTGGACGACGTTCACCATGATGTTGCGGTGGGTCAGCATCGCCGCCTTGGCGACGCCGGTGGTGCCGCCGGTGTATTGCAGGAAGGCGAGGTCGTCCTGCGTCACGGCGGCCTTCGGCGCCGTCAGCCCCCTGCCCTGGCGCATTACCGCATCGAGCCGCACCGCCTTGCCCGCCGGCAGGACGAAGGCCGGCACAGCCTTCTTCAGGTGGCGGGAGGCCAGGTCGATCACCCGGCCCTTGAGCCCGAGGCCGTCGCCCGGACCGGCGAGCACCACGCGGTCGAGGGCGATCCCGGGCAGCGCCTCGGCGACGGTGTGGGCGAAGTTCTCGAGCACGAACAGGATGCGGGCGCCGGAATCGTTGAGCTGCGCCGACAGCTCGCGCGGCGTGTAGAGCGGGTTGATGTTCACCACCGTGCCGCCGGCGACCAGCACCCCGAAGATCGCCACCGCGTAGGCCGGCACGTTCGGCATCATGATCGCGACGCGGTCGCCCTTGGCGAGGCCCTGGGCGGCGAGCCACGCGGCGACGGCACGACTGGCGCTCCCGAGCGCGGCATAGGTCATCGAGGAGCCGAAGCACGTCAGCGCCGGCCGGTCGGCGAAGCGCGCCGTGCTGGTCTCGAACAGGTCGACGAGGGTGCCGAGGCTGTCGGCGTCGATCTCCGCCGGCATGCCCGGCGGGTAGGCGGCGAGCCATGGGCGCGGTGCCCGGCTGTCCTGGATCACGGCGTTTCTCCATCGCGCGCGGCATTCGCGGCCACGCTTATCGGCTTTGTGCGTTCGCTCCCCTTGGCCCGGACTGTGGGGGATCGCTCCGCCCGCGGCAAGCAAGCGCCGGCGCCGAGGGTCCGCCGCGGCTGACAGCGCGGCCGTTATGGTGCGGCGATGCGGGTGCGCAGGCGGAAGGCCGAGACGACGGCGTGCGGCAGGGCGGCCGCCATGACCAGGAGCGCGGCGATGCCGGCCTCCCGCGCGGTGAACGCCCGGTGCGGCCACGGCCCCGCGCCCTCGCTCCTCGCGAGCCCGAGCAGGGCGGCGGCGAACCATAGGGAAAGGACGCTGCAGAAGGCCAGCCCGATGCGGGCGCGCCAGCCGTCGCGCGGGCGGAGGCGCCCGCTGGCGAGCCAGCCGAACAGGCCGAGGATCGCGCCGAAGGCGATCGCCCCGACCGCGGCCCCGAGGGCGTAGGCGAGCCAGAGCGGCTGGCCGGTCAGGAACGCCATGCTGCCGCTGCCGTAGGCGCCGCGCAGGATCACGCCGCCGAAGGTCGGGTACGACCCGGCCGCCAGCAGCGCCGCGATCCCGACGGCGCACCAGGCGACGCGGCGCGGCAACCCGGCCGGCCCCGGCGCCGCGGCCGTCGCGACGAGGCGGGCGACGCCGTAGACCAGGGCGAAGGCGAACAGGGGATAGCTGTCGAGGAAGAACCCGTAGGCGCGCGGCGCCAGCCAATCCGGCAGGTCGGAGCGCTGGCTGATCCCGGCCGCGGCGACGAGACCGAGGCAGAGCAACGCCGCCGCCACGGGTGCGGCCGCGAGGGTTGTCCTGCGCATCGGGCGCTCCGCCGTGACGCGGCCGGGCCGCTACTTCGCCTCGTAGTGGTCGCGCACCAGCCGGTCCAGCAGGCGCACGCCCCAGCCGGCGCCCCAGCTCTTGTTGATCTCGCTCGCGGTCGAGGACATGCCGACGCCCGCGATGTCGAGATGCGCCCACGGCACGTCGTTGACGTAGCGCTTGATGAAGGCCGCCGCCGTCGCGGCGCCGCCGTGGCGGCCGCCGGTGTTCTTCATGTCGGCGAACTTCGAGTCGATCGCCTTGTCGTAGGCGGGGATGAGCGGCATCCGCCAGACCTTCTCGCCGACCGCCTCGCCGGTGGCGTGGATCTTCGCCGCCAGGTCGTCGTCGTTCGAGAACAGGCCGGCGATGTCCTGGCCCAGCGCCACGATGATCGCGCCGGTGAGCGTGGCGAGGTCGATCATGAACTTCGGCTTGTAGGCGCCCTGCACGTGCCAGATCACGTCGGCGAGGACGAGGCGGCCTTCCGCGTCGGTGTTGATCACCTCGATGGTCTGGCCCGACATCGAGGTGACGATGTCGGACGGCCGGTAGGAGGCGCCGTCGGGCATGTTCTCGACGATGCCGATGGCGCCGACCACGTTGACCCGCGCCTTGCGGGCGGCGAGCGCGTGCAGGGTGCCGACGACGGCGGCCGCGCCGCCCATGTCGCCCTTCATGTCCTCCATGCCGCCGGCCGACTTGATCGAGATGCCGCCGGAATCGAACACCACGCCCTTGCCGATGAAGGCCACCGGCGCCTCGCCGGCCGGGCCGCCGTTCCAGCGCATCACCACGACCCGCGGCTCGCGCACCGAGCCCTGCGCCACGGCCAGCAGCGCGCCCATGCCGAGCTCGCGCATCCGGGCCGGCTCCAGCACCTCGACCTCGACGCCGAGCCTGGTCAGCTCGGAGGCGCGACGGGCGAACTCTTCCGGCGTCAGGACGTTCGGCGGCTCGTTGATCAGGTCGCGGGCCAGCGTCACGCCCTCGGCGACGGCGGTACTCGCCTGCGCCGCGGCCTCGGCCTCGGCGTGGCCGGCGAGCATCAAGGTCAGCGTGGTCGCGGCCTTGGTGTCCTCGGCGTCGGGCTTCTTCTTGGTCTTGTAGCGGTCGAAGCCGTAGCTGCGCAGGCGCGCGCCGAGGGCGAAGTCGGCGGCGTTCGCCGCCGCGATCGCGGCGTTCGGCCAGTCGAGCACCACGCGGGCTTCGCGGCCCGAGACCTTGCCCGCGGTGAAGCCGCCGAGGACCGGCCAGTCGATCTTGGCGCGGTCCTTGTCGGTGCCGAGGCCGACCACCACCAGCCGATCGGCGTCGACGCCGGCCGGCGCCGGCAGCACCAGCGCGCTCGAGGCCCGCGCCTTGAACTTCTCGCTGCCGGCGGCGCGGGCGATCAGGTCGATGCCGCCCTGGCCGAGCGCATCCCGCGCGCCCGCGCCGAGCACGAGGTCGTCGCCGACGAACACCACGAGGTCCCCGGATCCGCCCCGGCCGAGGGGGGCGAAATGGATGGTGATGCCGTCCGACATGGCGTTGCCTTCTGCCCTGTTCCGCTGTCACGAGCGTGCTCGACAGCCGCACGCCCATCGGTGCCCTGTGTAGCCGGTGAGGCGGAGAACGCAACGCGACCCGGGCGCCCTCGAAAGGCCCCAGTTCACGCGCCATCGGAAAGGACGGCCGGGCGATCCGGCGACGGGGCCCCAGACCGTGCGGCCGGGCGCGGCGACGGGCGGGCATGGCGGAAGTAGGGGTTCGATGACGCAGATCGCGCGCTACATCTTCCGCATCGCGCTCGGGGCCTTCCTCGCCTGCCTCGTCGGCCTCACCGGCACGATCTGGGTGACGCAGGCGCTGCGCGAGCTCGACCTGATCACGGCCAAGGGCCAGACCGTGCTGGTCTTCCTGTTCATCACCGGCCTGTCGCTGCCGACCCTCGTCGTTGTGATCGCGCCGGTGGCCCTGTTCATCGCCGTCGTCTACGCGCTCAACCGCCTCAACGGCGATTCCGAGCTGATCGTGATGTCGGCGGCCGGGATGAAGCCGCGCGCGATCCTGCGGCCGTTCCTCACGCTGGCCTTCGCGGTGAGCGCGCTGGTCGGGTTCGTGACCATCGTGGTGATGCCGGCGAGCTTCCAGGAGCTGCGCGACGTGATCACCCGCGTGCGCGGCGACTTCATCGCCAACGTCGTCAAGGAAGGGCAGTTCACCCAGCTCGACAACGGCATCACCTTCCACTTCCGCGAGCGCGGCCCCGGCGGCGCCCTGCTCGGCCTGTTCATCCAGGACCGGCGCGAAGCCGGCAAGACCAAGGTCTACCTTGCCGAGCGCGGCAACGCGATCGACGTGGACGGCGGCAGCTACCTCGCCCTGCAGAACGGCAGCGTGCACCAGCAGCAGAAGGATTCGCGGGACAGCTCGATCCTGACCTTCGAGCGCTACACGATCGACCTCGCGGCCTTCGCGCCGCCCGACGGCGACACGGTGTACAAGCCGCGCGAGCGCTCGACCGCGCAGCTGCTCTTCCCCGACAAGACCGAGGGCTACTTCCAGCTGCAGAAGGGCCGCTTCCGCGCCGAGCTGCACGACCGGCTCTCGGCCTGGCTCTACCCGCTCGCCCTGGTCTTCATCGCGTTCGCGGCGCTCGGCGACCCGCGCACCACCCGACAGGGCCGGGCCGGCGCGGTCGCGAGCGCGGTCATCGCGGTCATCGCCCTGCGCATCGCCGGCTTCACCGCGACCAGCGCGGCGACCCGCAGCGCCGGGGCGGTGGCGGCGATCTACGCGGTGCCGCTGCTGGCGATCGCGCTGTCGTCGCTGATCATCTTCCAGGGCCCGGCGGTGCGCGCCCTCAACGGCCGCCTCGCGGCCGCCGTGCGGGGGCGGTTCCGCGCGCCCCGCCTCGCCGCCGGCTGAAACCGCATGCTGATCGGGTTCACCCTCGGGCGCTACTTCGCGGCCCGCTTCGCGCGCACCGTGCTCGGCGTGTTCATCACGGTGTTCGCGCTGGTCTACACCCTCGATTTCGTGGAGCTGCTGCGCCGCGCCGGCGACGCGGAGGGCGCGTCCACAGGTTTGATGGCCCAGCTCTCGCTCTACCGCACGCCCGCGGTGGCCGAGGGCGTGCTGCCCTTCGCCGTGCTGTTCGGCTCGATGGCGGCCATGCTCCAGCTCTCGCGCAAGCTCGAGCTGGTGGTGGCGCGCGCCGCCGGGATCTCGGCCTGGCAGTTCCTGCAGCCGGGCTTCTTCGTCGCCCTGGCGCTCGGCGCCTTCACGGTCGGGGTCTACAACCCGGTCTCGGCGATGATGAAGCAGCGCTCGACCGAGATCGAGGCGAAGATCTTCGCCAAGTCGACCAAGGCGTCCTCGGGCAAGGACCTGTGGATCCGCCAGAAGAGCCTCGACGGCGGCGCGATCATCCGCGCCGAGACCGCGATCGAGGGCACGACGACGCTGGCCGGCGTGCAGGTCTTCACCTTCGACGATGCCTGCCTGTTCGTCTCGCAGATCGTCGCCGCGCGGGCGAGCCTGCACGACGGCTACTGGGAGCTGACCGACACCCGGGTGCTGACGCCGGGCAGCCCGCCGGAGGCCTTCGGCACCTACCTCATCGCCTCGACCCTCGATCCGAGCCAGGTGCGCCAGCGCTTCACCCCCCCGGAATCCGTGCCTTTCTGGCAACTACCCGACACCATCGCACGCACCGAGCGGGCCGGGTTGGATGCGACCCGCTACCGTCTCCAGTATGATGTGCTGTGGGCCCGGCCGATCCTCTTCCTGGCCATGGTCCTGGTGGCGGCAACCGTTTCCTTACGGTTCTTCCGCTTTGGTGGTGTGGGAAAGCTGGTGCTCGGAGGGGTCGCCGCGGGGTTCGCCCTGTACGTCGCCCGCCAGGTGATGGAAGGCCTCGGAGCCTCCGGGATCGTCGCGGCGCCGGTGGCGGCGTGGTTCCCGGCCGTGGTAGGAAGCCTTCTCGGTACGCTCACGCTTCTGTACCAGGAAGACGGCTGACGCCCGCTCTCCGGAGCGGGCACGGGAGACGGACGTGAACGGAAACGTGGCGGCGGGCGTCAGCGGAGTTGGGACAGGCGTTGCGTAAGGTCGCCGACATCGCGAAGGTCCTCGGGCTGCTGGCGCTGCTCTGCGCCGGCACGTCCGTCGGCGGTGCCGTGCCCGCGGGCGCCCAGGGCCTGCCGGGCGGCAAGCCGGTCGCCGGCAAGCCCGTGGCCGGCAAGCCCGGCGACAAGCTCCTCGTCGAGGCCGACGAGCTGATCTACGACAACGACAAGAACACCGTCACGGCGCGCGGCAACGCCGAGCTGCATTACGGCCCGCGCACGCTGCAGGCCGACCGCGTCCGCTACGACCGGGCCTCGAGCCGCGTCTTCGCCGAGGGCAACGTCCGCCTGACCGACCAGGACGGCGCCGTCGTCACCGGCGAGAAGATGGAGCTCACCGACGACTTCAAGAGCGGTTTCATCGACAGCCTGCGCATCCAGCAGACCGTGGAGCGCAAGGGCGAGACCATCCGCACGCGCTTCTCGTCGCCGCGCGGCGAGCGGCTGGAAGGCGAGCAGACCAGCTTCGATTCCGGCACCTACACCGCCTGCGAGCCGTGCCGCGACCACCCGGAGAAGCCGCCGCTGTGGCAGGTGCGCGCCGCCAAGATCATCCACAACAACGAGACCCACACGATCTACTTCGAGGACTCGACCGTCGAGATCGCCGGGATCCCGGTCGCCTACCTGCCGTATTTCGAGTCCGCCGACCCGACGGTGAAGCGCCAGAGCGGCTTCCTGACCCCGCGCTTCATCAACACGACGGCGCTCGGCACCGGCCTGACGGTGCCGTACTTCTTCAACCTCGCGCCGGATTACGACCTGACGCTGTCGCCGTCCTTCCTGAGCCGCCAGGGCGTGCTCGGGCAGGGCGAGTTCCGCCAGCGCCTCGACAACGGCAGCTACAACCTGCGAGTCTCGGGCATCTTCCAGACGACCCCCTCGGCCTTCCTGCCGGGACCGATCGGCGCGGGCGACCGCGACTTCCGCGGCTCGATCGAATCGAAGGGCCGGTTCTACATCAACGACCGCTGGCGCACCGGCTGGGACCTCGTCGGCGTGACCGACAAGTGGTTCCTCGACAACTACCGCATCCGCAACCAGTCGATCACGACGGACTACTTCCGCGAGGCGGTATCGACCGCGTACCTCACCGGCCAGGGCGATCGCTCGTACTTCGAGATGCGCGGCTACTACTTCAAGGGCCTGTCGAGCTTCGATTGGCAGAAGGAGCAGCCGCTGGTCCTGCCGGTGATCGACTACGACAAGCGCATCAACGGCCCGGGCGAGCTCGGCGGCGAGGTCCGCTTCCAGGCCAACATCACCAGCCTGACCCGCGAGGCGACGGACTTCCAGGGCCTGCCGCGCACCGGCACCTACCTGTTCAGCCCGAGCGTCAACGGCATCAGCTACCCGCTCTACGAGACCTGCACGACCTTCAACCGCAACACCTGCCTGGTGCGGGGCCTGGCCGGCACGGACACCCGCGCCTCGGCCCAGCTCTCCTGGCGCCGGACCTTCATCGACGACCTCGGCCAGGCGATCACGCCGTTTGCGTACCTGCGCACCGACGCGTTCTTCGTGAACCCGAGCCTGTCGGGTTACCAGAATGCCCTGGTGCCGCAGATCGCCTCCGTCGACGACGGCTTCTCCGGCCGGGTGATGCCGGCGGTCGGCATCGACTACCGCTATCCGTTCGTCAGCGATTTCGGGCCGCTCGGCGTCCACACCCTGGAGCCGATCGCCCAGGTCATCGCACGCCCCTCCGAGACCCGGATCGGCCACCTGCCGAACGAGGACGCGCAGAGCCTCGTCTTCGACGACACCTCGCTGTTCCAGTGGGACAAGTTCTCCGGCTACGACCGGGTCGAGGGCGGTGTGCGCACCAACCTCGGCGCGCAGTACTCGGTCGTCACCGCCTCGGGCTGGTACGCGAACGCGATGTTCGGCGAGTCGATCCAGCTCGCCGGCGTCAACTCGTTCCGCCGCGGCGACATCGCCAATGTCGGCCTCGATTCCGGCCTGGAGAGCACCGCCTCCGACTTCGTGGGCCGCTTCCAGGTCTCGCCGAACCAGAACATCAGCCTGATCACCCGCGCTCGCTTCGACCACGCGGACTTCAAGGTGAACCGCTTCGAGACCGGCGTCACCGCGCGCTTCGCGCCGTTCCTGCCGCTGTCGCTGTCGGCGTTCTACTCGTACTACGAGGCGCAGCCGCTGCTCGGCTTCAGCCATCGCCGCGAGGGCATCACCGCGACGGCGACCTACAACATCACCCCGAACTGGTTCGTCACCGGCTCGGCGCTCGTCGACCTGACGCACTACCTCGACACGCGGACGCTCTATTCCGAGGCGCTGGCGAGCTACATCGCCAACCCGGTCGGCACCCTGCCGACCTACCAGAACCCGGGCCGGTTCTACCTGTCGGGCATGAGCGTCGGCGCCGGCTACCAGGACGAGTGCACCACGGTGTCGCTGAACTACATCGTCTCGCCGATCGCCACCGTGACCGGCGTCGCCGAGCGCAACCAGACCGTGCTGCTGCGCGTCGAGCTCAAGACCCTCGGCGAGGCCGACCTGCGCCAGAACGTCGGCACCGCCACCACCGCGGACGGCATCGCCTCGGCGCACTGAGCGCGGGAGCGGGTCGCGGCGGCGCGGGCGGCCTGCTAAGGCAGGCCTCCCCGCCGCGAAACCCCGCCGACCCCGATGCTCCCCCTCGCCCTGACGCTCGGAGACCCCGCCGGGATCGGACCGGAACTGGCGCTGGCGGCCTGGCTCGCCAGCACGCCGCGCGATCCGCTCCCCGCCTTCTTCCTCGTGGCCGACCCGGCCTTCGTCGAGCGGACCGCCAACCGGCTCGGCCTGCCCGTGCCGGTGGCCGAGATCGACCCCGAGACGGCGGCCGAGGTGTTTCCCCGCGCGCTCCCAGTGGTGGCGCTGCCGAGCGGCAGCGAGACCGAAGCCGAGCCGGGCGTCCCAGATTCGGTCACGGCCGGGGCGACGATCGAGTCGATCACCGCCGCCGTCGGATTCGTCCGCGCGGGCCGGGCCAGCGCGGTGGTGACCAACCCGATCGCCAAGTTCGTGCTGACGCGGGCGGGCTTCGCCCATCCCGGCCACACCGAGTTCCTGGCGGCGCTCGCGGTCGCGCCCGGCCGCACCCCGCCGCGCCCGGTGATGATGATCTGGAGCGAGACGCTGGCGGTCGTGCCGGTGACGATCCACGTGCCGTTGCGCGACGTGCCGGGCCTGCTGACGCAGGATCTCGTGGTCGAGACCGCCCGCATCGTCGCCCGGGATCTCGCCGAGCGCTTCGGGCACGAAGCGCCGCGTCTGGTGCTGGCCGGCCTCAACCCGCATGCGGGCGAATCCGGCACGATCGGCCACGAGGACCGCGACGTGCTGGCACCGGCGGTGGCGCGGTTGCGTGCCGAGGGCATCGACATCCGCGGGCCGCTGCCGGCCGACACCCTGTTCCACGCGCGGGCGCGGCAGACCTACGACGTGGCGCTCTGCCCGACCCACGACCAGGCGCTGATCCCGGTGAAGACCATCGCCTTCGACGACGGCGTCAACGTCACCCTCGGGCTGCCCTTCGTGCGCACCTCGCCGGACCACGGCACCGCCTTCGACATCGCCGGCAAGGGCCTCGCCCGCCCCGACAGCCTGATCGCCGCGATCCGTCTGGCCGACCGCCTCGCCCGCACCGCCGCGGCGCGGGCCGGCGGCGCGGGCCGCACCGCCGACGTGATCCCGCTCAACGCCTATGCCGGCCGCCCCCGCTCCGCCCCGGCCGCGCATTTCGATGCGGAGGACGAGCTGTGAGCATCGTTTTTCGAAACGCCGAACGCCCCTTCCCTCCCCCCTCTGCGGGGGAGGGTGGCCCGCGAAGCGGGTCGGGAGAGGGGAACGCCGTATCCGGACAACGCGCTCCCCTCTCCCGACCCTCGCTAACGCGAGGCCCACCCCCCCCCGCAGAGGGGGGAGGGAGACGCGGGCACCTGAGCCGTGTCGGCGCACACCTGGACTCACGCTCCTCATGACCGCCCCCGACGGCCTGCCCCCCTTGCGCGAGGTGGTGGCGCGGCATGGGCTGGAGCCGAAGAAGGCGCTCGGCCAGAACTTCCTGTACGACCTCAACCTCACCGGGCGGATCGCCCGCGCGGCCGGCCCGCTCGCGGGCGTGACCGTGCTGGAGGTCGGGCCGGGGCCCGGCGGGCTGACGCGGGCGCTGCTCGCCGAGGGCGCCGCGCGGGTGATCGCGGTCGAGCGCGATCCCCGCGCCCTGCCGGCCCTGGCCGAGATCGCGGCGCACCATCCCGGGCGGCTGACGGTCGTCGACGCCGACGCCCTGGCCTTCGACCCGCGGCCGCTGATCGGCGACGGGCCGGCGCGGATCGTGGCGAACCTGCCCTACAACGTCGGCACCGCCCTGCTCACCGGCTGGCTCGACGGCGAGGCCTGGCCGCCGTGGTGGGATTCCGCCACGCTGATGTTCCAGCGCGAGGTCGCCGAGCGCATCGTCGCCGACGAGTCGGAGCGGGCCGATTACGGCCGCCTCGGCGTGCTGTGCGGCTGGCGCACGCAGAGCGACATCCTGTTCGACGTGGCGCCCTCCGCCTTCGTGCCGCCGCCGAAGGTGACCTCGAGCGTCGTGCGCATCGTCCCACGCGCCGACCCGCTGCCCTGCCGGGCGGGCGCGCTAGAGGCGGTGACGCGCGCGGCCTTCGGGCAGCGCCGCAAGATGCTGCGCCAGAGCCTGAAGGGGCTGACGCCGGAGCCCATCGCCCTGCTCGCGGAGGCCGGCATCGCCGAGACCGCGCGGGCCGAGGAGGTGCCGGTGGCCGGCTTCGTCCGGCTCGCCAACCTGTGGGACGCGCATAGAAAGGCCGGCGCCCCGTGAGGGACGCCGGCCGGTTTCGTCGAAGCGTGGCGTCTTAGCGGGTCTGCTGGATCGCCGAGAGGATCCACGGGCGCCCGGGCGTGCGCACGAAGGTCCAGAACTCGGTCGCCTCGCCCGGCTCGGTGGAGACGACGCGGTTGCTGTTCCGGTCGATCGTCACGTCCTTCAGGGTGTAGCGCATCGCCACCGTGGCGAAGTCCTGCGCGCCCTCGCCCCACGATTCCGACAGGTCGCCCTGCTGCAGCTTCACGTCCGAGATGCGGTTGACGACGCCGCGGGCGGCATTGCCGCGCAGCTCCTCCTCGAAGTAGCCGGCCATCTCCGGCGTCGCGAGGTTGCGCAGGCCGACCATGTCCTCGTGCGAATAGGCGTCCTGGACCTCGTTGAGCAGGCGCTCGAACGACTGGAAGTCGTTCGGGCCGATCTGCACCGGGCGCTGCTGCGGCGGACGCTGGGGGCCGCCCATCATGCCGCCGGCGCCGGCCGAACCGCCGAGGCCGGGATTGCCGCCCCCGGCCGCGTTCGGATCCATGCCCGAACGGGCGTAGGGCGCGCCCGCGGCGGCCGGCTCTCCGTTGCGGCGGCGGAACCAGCGCACCGCGAAGGAGACGAGCAGCACGACCAGGCCGACCTGCAGCAGCAGACCGAGCATGGAGGCGATGCCGCCGAGCCCGCCGAAGAAGCCGCCGCCGAGCAGCGCGCCGAGGAGGCCGGCGCCGAGCAGGCCGGCCATGAAGCCGCCGCCGAAGCGGGGGCGCGCGGCAGGGGCCTGCATGCCGGGGTTGGTCATGCCCGGCGAGGGCTGCGTCTGGGTCCGCTGCATCGGCGCGGCGCTCGGGGCGGTCGTGGTGGCCGACGGCGCGTTGAACGTGCGCGAGCCGCGCGAGCCCATGCTGGCGCCGCCGCCCGGCCGGGCCTCGACGGCGGGCGCCGCGACCGTCAGCGCGGCCGCCAGCGCCAGGATGGTCGCCGCACGCTTGCGGCGCGTGGTGGAGGTGAGCATCGATACGCCTCTAATCATCTCGAAACGTCGTGGACGTCGTCAAACGTCCTGGCGCGAGCGCCGACGATTAAGATGGTGACGCGGGGCGCGGGGTTTTAGTCCGTCGGTCCGCGATGTTTTCCGCAGCATCGCGAACGAATCGTCAGTGCGGGCCGGATGCGGCCCGCTCGGGCGCGGCCGGAAACACCAGCCGCACCTGCGTGCCCTCCCCCGCCCGGCTGTCCAGGGCGATGGTGCCGTTCTGCCGCTTCATCAGCCCGTGGACGATGGCGAGCCCCGCCCCGCGCCCGGCCTCGCGGCTGGTGGCGAAGGGCGCGAGCGCCCGGGCCAGCATCTCCGGCGACATGCCGGCGCCGGTGTCGGCGATGCGGATGCCGACCGCGCCGTCCTCCGGACGCTGGACCGACCGGTCGCCGGGTGCGATGCGGAAGCTCTCGATCCGGATCGTGCCGCCGTCCGGCATCGCCTCGCAGGCGTTGGTGACGACGTGGCCGAGCGCCAGCTCGACCTGGAGCGGGTTGCTGATCGCCCGCGGCAGGCCGGGCGTGCCGGCGACCTCCAGGCGCACGCCGGCGGGCAGGCCGGGGCGCAGGCGCTCCGCCGTCGCGGCGACGAGCGCGTCGAGGTCGATCGGGCGCACGTCGGGGGCGATCTTGCGCGAGTAGGCCAGCAGCTGGCGCGTGAGGATCGCGGCACGCTCGGTGGCGTCGGTCGAGCGGCTCATCGCCCGCTGGATGAACGGCTCCTGGCTGTCGCCGAGCCGGCGCTTCAACCCGTCGATGTAGCCGATCAGGATCTGGAGGAAGTTGTTGAACTCGTGCGCGACGCTGTTGGTGAGCAGCCCCAGCGCCTCGCGCTGTCGCGACAGCACCAGGGCGCTCTCGGCGTCGCGCCGGCGCGTCACGTCGAAGACCTGCCCGAGGCGGTACGGGCTCCCGGCGATGGGACCGAGGGTCAGGCGCGCCCAGAAGGTGGAGCCGTCGCCGCGCGCCGCCAGGAACTCGGCGCCGTCGTCGAGGGTGCGGCGGTCGGCCGCCAGCAGCCGGACGTTCCGCCCGACCAGGGCCGCGGCCTCCAGCCCGGCGAGGTGCAGCAGGGCCGGGTTGGCGTGGACGATCGGCGCGTCGGGCCGGCGCGGGTCGAACAGGAAGGCGGGCGCCGCGGCATCGAGCAGCGCGGTCCAACCGGCCTCGAGCGCCGGTTCGTCGAAGGCGTCCGCGTCGGGCTCTGCCATGCTCTCGTCCGGCCTCGCGGAGCGACGGCCCCGACGCGCTCAGCGATAGCCGCATCGCGCCGGACGGCCAAGCCTGAAGCGCGGCCGCGGGACGCGGCGGCGGTCGGGCGCCCAAGTGCAGAAGCGGGTCCACCGTCTCTCGCAGGCCCATCCGGGGCTGCGTCGGGCCTCAGGCCCTTCAACACAATCGCGTCATTCCGCGGCGCCGAAAGCGCACGCAGAATCCAGAACCGCAGGCCGTGCTCGGGAAAGCGCCGCCGACGGGTCTGGATCCCCGGCTCCGCTGCGCGGCCCCGGGACGACGGAGCGGAGGACCGACCGCCCCCCGACAGCCTCTACTGCCGGATCCACATCACCCGGGCGATCCAGGCGATCTCGCCGACGTTGAGGTTGCGGTCTTCGTGCTCGGGGTTGAGCGAGGCGAGCTCGACCGTGCGCGCGGTGCGCCGGCGGAGTTCCTTGGCCAGCACCTCGCCGGAATGCAGCCGCACCACCACGCGGTCGCCCTTGCGCACGCCGGCCGACGGCGAGACGATCAACACGTCGCCGTCGCGGAACAGCGGCAGCATCGAATCGCCTTGAACCTCCAGGGCGAAGGCGCGCTCCTCGCCGAGATCGGGAAACTCGATCTCCTCCCAGCCGGGGCCGCCGGTCGGCATGCCCTCGTCGGTGAACTGGCGTCCGGCGCCGGCCTGGGTCAGGCCGATCAGCGGAACGGTCGCGCGCGGCGGCCCCTCGCGCGCCTCGATCAGCCGCAGGAAGTCGTCGAGGCTGGCGCCGGTCGCGGCCAGCACCTTCGACACCGATTCGGTGGAGGGCCAGCGCTTGCGGCCGTCGACGCCGACGCGCTTGGATCGGTTGAAACTGGTGGCATCGAGGCCGGAACGTCGGGCGAGGCCGGATGGCGAAAAGCCGTGGCGCTCGGCCAGACGGTCGATGGCATTCCAAATCTGCTCGTGGGACAGCATGCGTGACCAAGGCGAAAACGACCGCTGAGACGCACGGCCTAGTTGTAGGAAAGTAGAACTACGGATTGAAAAAGGCAATCGGCCGAATGGGTGATCCATGCCGTTCCGCTGGCCCGATCGCACCCCGAAACGGTTGCCAGGAGGCGGCCCGGCACCCTATCGACGGCGCATCGGAGACCGGGTGCCGCGATGACGCTGATCTACAAGATCTGTCCCGAGACGCTTTGGCGGGACGCGGAGGGCCTCGGCCGGTTCACCGGCGCCGGGATCGACCGGGCCGACGGTTTCATCCACTTTTCCACAGCCGCGCAGCTCGCGGAGACCGCGCGGCGGCACTTTTCCGGACAGAACGACCTCGTGCTCGTCGCCGTCGAGGCGGAGGCGCTCGGCCCCGCGCTGCGGTTCGAGCCCTCCCGCGGCGGCGATCTGTTCCCGCACCTCTACGGCGACCTGCCCCTCGACGCGGTACGCAGCGTGAGCGCGCTGCCGCTCGGCCCCGACGGCGTGCCCGCGCTGCCCGCGGAGATTCCGGCATGATCGGCGCCCTGTTCCCGCTGCTTCGCCCGGCCCTCCACGGCCTCGACGCGGAGCACGCACACAACCTCACCGTTCGCGCGCTGACCCTGCTGCCGGCCCGCACGCCGCCGGCCGACGATGCTCGGCTCGCGGTCGAGGTGTTCGGCCGAAGGTTTCCGAATCCGGTCGGGCTCGCGGCGGGTTTCGACAAGGGCGCGCAGGCGGCCGACGCCCTGCTCGGCCTGGGTTTCGGCTTCGTCGAGGTCGGCGGCGTGGTGCCGAAGCCCCAGCCCGGCAACCCGCGCCCGCGGGTGTTCCGGCTTCCCGGCGACCGGGCGGTGATCAACCGTTTCGGGCTCAACAGCGCCGGCCTCGACGTCGTCGCCGAGCGCCTGCGGGCGCGGGCCGGGCGGCCGGGGATCGTCGGCGTCAACATCGGCGCCAACAAGGACGCGACCGACCGGCTCGCCGACTACGTCGCCTGCACCGGGCGGCTGGCGCCGCTGGTCGACTTCGTCACCGTCAACGTGTCGTCGCCCAACACCCCGGGCCTGCGCGACCTCCAGGGCGAGGCCTTCCTCGACGACCTGCTCGCCCGCGTGGTCGCGACCCGCGACGCGGCCGCGGCCCGGAACGGCACGAAGGCCGCGATCCTCCTGAAGATCGCCCCCGACATCACGCTGGACGCGCTCGACGCGATCTGCGCGACCGCGATCCGCCGCGGGGTTCAGGCGCTCGTGGTCTCGAACACCACGATCGCGCGGCCGGCCTCGCTCACCGAGACGAAGCTCTCGGGGGAGGCCGGCGGCCTGTCCGGCCGCCCGCTCTTCGCGCCCTCGACGCGGATGCTGGCCGAGACCTACCGGCGCGTCGGCGACAGGCTGCCCCTGGTCGGCGTCGGCGGCATCGACTCGGCCGAGGCCGCCTGGACCAAGATCCGCGCCGGCGCGAGCCTGCTGCAGCTCTACTCGGCGCTGGTCTACGAAGGCCCCGGCCTCGTCTCCACGATCAAGCGCGGCCTGCTTGAGCGGATGCGGGCGGAGGGGCTGGCGAGCCTGGCCGACATCGTCGGGCGCGACGCGACGGCGTTGTCCAAGGCGGCTTAGACCGGCGCCCTTCCCTCCCCCGCAGAGGGGGGAGGGAAGGCGCGGCTTCGTTTGCAGTCACGGGAGCGCTTGCCGCCCGCTCATGCACGCCGCCGGGTCCCGACCAGCACCGCGCCGGCGACGACGGCGCCGATCAGACCCCACTTCACCGGCAGCAGCGCGGCCCCCTCGCTCGGGAGCGGCTCCGCGACGAAGCGGCCGGGTGCGATCTCCACCCCCGGCTTGCCGTGCGCCCGCGCGTCGGCGATCTGGCTCGCCGTGACGGCCCAGGCGGCATCCCGGGCCCGGTCGTGCGCCATCATCGCGATCGCGACCGCGCAACCGGCCGCCAGCGCCGCGACGATCCGAACCCGTGCCTGCATCGACCGACCCTTCGCCGTGTCCGGAAACGAGAACCGTTAAAAATGCGCGCGTGCCGGACGCATGAGGGGGGTGCGCCGGGGCACGATTGAGAAGCACCCACGCGGTCTCTTATCTCGCAAGTGCGTGATCGCCACGCGCGAAACCCGATTCAGGCCCCGTCATGACCGACCCCGTCGCCACGCCCAAGCGCTCCTCGGCCGCAGGCGGCTGGGGCGCGCTGAAGAGCTGCGGCAAGCATCTCCTCGGCAGCCGCTCCCCGCTCTCGGGTGCCCGCGCCCTGCTCAAGGCGAACCAGCCCGACGGGTTCGACTGCCCCGGCTGCGCCTGGGGCGACCCGGAGCACGGCTCGTCGTTCGAGTTCTGCGAGAACGGCGTGAAGGCGGTGTCGTGGGAGGCCACCGACAAGCGCACGCCGCCGAAGTTCTTCGCGCGCCACACCGTGACCGAGCTGCGCGGCTGGAGCGACTACGCCCTCGAAGGCGAGGGCCGCCTCACCCATCCGATGCGCTACGATTCCGCGAGCGACCGCTACGTCGCGGTGACGTGGGATGCGGCCTTCGCCGAGATCGGCGCGACGCTGCGCGGCCTCGACCACCCGGACCAGGCCGAGTTCTACACTTCCGGCCGCGCCTCGAACGAGGCCGCCTACCTGTACCAGCTGTTCGCCCGCGCCTACGGCACCAACAACTTCCCCGACTGCTCGAACATGTGCCACGAGGCCAGCGGCATCGGGCTCGGCCAGGCCATCGGCATCGGCAAGGGCACGGTGCTCCTGGAGGATTTCGAGAAGGCCGACGCGATCTTCGTCGTCGGGCAGAACCCCGGCACCAACCACCCGCGCATGCTGGCCGACCTGCGCAAGGCCGCCGAGCGCGGCGCCAAGGTCGTCGTGTTCAACCCCGTGCGCGAGCGCGGCCTGGAGCGCTTCGCCGACCCGCAGAACACCGTCGAGATGCTGCGCGGCGCGAGCCGGCCGATCGCCAGCCACTACCTGCAGCCGCGGCTCGGCGGCGACATGGCCGCCTTCCGCGGCATCGCCAAGGCGGTGTTTTCCGCCGACGACGCGGCGCTCGCCGCCGGCCGCCCCTCGGTGCTCGACCGCGCCTTCCTCAACAGCCACACCGAAGGCCTCGCCGCCTACCGCGCCGCGGTCGACGCGACCACTTGGGACGCGATCGAGGACCAGTCGGGCCTCGCCCGCGCCGTGCTCGAGGAGGTGGCGGCGATCTACGTCGCCTCGTCGAAGTCGATCGCCACCTGGGCGATGGGCGTGACCCAGCACCGCCACTCGGTGGCGACGGTGCGCGAGATCGCCAACCTGATGTTCCTGCGCGGCAACATCGGGCGGCCCGGCGCGGGCCTGTGCCCGGTGCGCGGCCACTCGAACGTGCAGGGCGACCGCACGGTCGGCATCAACGAGAAGCCCCCGGCCGCCCTGCTCGACGCGCTCGAGCGCGAGTTCGGCTTCGCAGCGCCGCGCCGGCACGGCCACAACGTGCTGGCTGCCATCGGCGCGATGCTCGACGGCAGCGCCAAGGCCTTCATCGGCCTCGGCGGCAACTTCGCCCGCGCCACGCCGGACACGGCCCTGGTGGCCAAGGCGCTGGCCTCGTGCGAGCTGACCGTCCACATCGCGACGAAGCTGAACCACTCGCACCTGGTGCCGGGCCGGGTCGCCTACGTGCTGCCCTGCCTCGGGCGCACCGAGATCGACCGGAACGCCGCCGGCAAGACCCAGATCGTGACGGTCGAGGATTCGATGAGCATGGTCCACGGCTCGGGCGGCATCAACAAGCCGGCCTCGAAGGAGCTGCGCTCGGAGATCGCGATCATCGCCGGCATGGCCGCGGCCACCGTCGGCTCGGGCCGGATCGACTGGGCGGAAATGGCCGAGGATTACGACCGCATCCGCGACCGGATCGAGCGCACGATCCCGGGATTTACCGGCTACAATGTCCGGGTGCGGCGTCCGCGCGGCTTCATGCTGCGCAATCTCGCCGCCGAGCGGGTGTTCGAGACCGCCACCGGCCACGCCAACTTCTCCGCCGACGCGCTCCCCGAGGCGACCGAGCATCAGGTGGCCTCGGCGGCCGAGAACACCTTCGTGCTGCAGACCTTCCGCAGCCACGACCAGTACAACACCACGATCTACGGCCTCGACGACCGCTACCGCGGCGTCTACGGCGAGCGCCGGGTGATCTTCTGCCACCCGGACGACCTCGCGACCCTGCGTGAAAGCTTCGGCGAGCGGGTCGACGTGGTCGGCCTGCATGCGGACGGTACGTCGCGCATCGCCGAGGATTTCCGGCTGGTGCCGTTCGACATGCCGCGCGGGAGCCTGGCCGGCTACTATCCCGACCTCAACGTGCTGGTGCCGCTCTCGACCTTCGGCGCCGAGAGCGACACGCCGACCTCGAAGTCGGTGCTGGTCACGGTGCGCGGTCGCGCGGAAGCGGCCGCGGCGGCTTGAGCGAGGCCGACGACGCCGCGTTCCTGGCGCTGGTCGACGCGATCGCCCGCCGGCGGCCGGATCTCGGATCGATCGAGGCCGTGCTGCTGGCGGCGGCGAAGGGCGGCCTGGCCGCCGACAGCCGCAGCCTCGCCAAGGCCCTCGACGTCGCCCACGCCCACGCGCTGCGCGCCGTCACCGCCCTGGAGGAAGCCGGGCTCCTCGCAGTGGGCCGGCGCGACGCCCGGTCGGGCCGGGCGCACTACGCGTTGACCGGGGACGGCACGGCCCTGGTCGCCGCCGCGGCGGCCGACCCGGCATGACGCCTGCCTGCGGGGCGGCGAACCCGTGGGGCAGCGTTCGAGGGAAGCGAGGGCTCGGGATGGACACGATCCACCGGTCGGCCGCGGCCGGCTATGCCGCCCAGGCCGACACCTACGTCAGCGGCCGCCCGGACTATCCGCCCGCCCTCGACGGCTGGCTGCGCGACGACCTGCGGCTCGGCCCCGGCCGCACCGTGCTCGACCTCGGCGCGGGCACCGGAAAGTTCACCCCGCGCCTCTCCGCCACCGGGGCGCGCGTCGTTGCCGTCGAGCCGGTGCCGGCGATGCTGGCACGGCTCGTCGCGCGAAATCCCGATGTCGCGGCGCATCCGGGGCATGCGGAGGCCATCCCCCTCGCGGACGGTTCGGTCGACGCGGTCGTCTGCGCGCAGTCCTTCCACTGGTTTTCCACCCCGGCGGCGCTCGCCGAGATCCGCCGCGTGCTCCGCCCCGGCGGCACGCTCGGGCTGGTCTGGAACGTGCGCGACGAATCCGTGCCCTGGGTCGCGGCGCTGACGCGGATCGTCGACGCCTACGAGGACGACACCCCGCGCTACCGCACGCAAAACTGGCGCGCGGTGTTCCCCGGCCCGGGCTTCGGCCCCCTGCACGAGCGGCGCCTGCCGCACCGGCACGTCGGACCACCGGAGGACGTGATCGTCGGCCGTGCGCTCTCGGTCAGCTTCATCGCCGCCCTGCCCCCGGGCGAGCAGGCGGCCGTCGCCGCCGAGATACGGGGGCTGATCGCCGCCACGCCGGACCTCGCCGGGCATGACAGCGTGGCCTACCCCTACGAGACGGTGGCGTTCCACTGCACGGCATCGGGCTGACCGGTCGCGATTTGATGCCGGAACAGCCCAGGACGTTGTCACGAGCCAGGAAGGGGAGACCTCATCGCGGGAGGAATATCGAACTCGCGAGCGATGTCCGTGATCCCTGGATCACGGGAATAGCTCCATTTGGGAGGTCGCGTTTTCTGCACGCGAACCGGAAGCAACCTCGCCCAGGAATGCTCCAGCTCTTTCCCCGAAGCGAACACGACGATTGCCACGATCGACGCCGTCATCCTCTCGGATGAGCCGGCAGCGGATCGATCTGCAGAGGCGCGGGGCGAACGAGGCCGCACGCCCGATCGCCGATCGCGAGGGTCTTCATCTGATCGGCCTTGAAGCGTTCGGCGAACGCGTCGGGAATCGCGCACCACGCCCGATGCGTTTCGATCCAGGCGATCGCAATGGCGCCATTCCGCTGCAGATCACCGAACAGTGCGCAGGTCGCCTCAGGCGTCTTCGTGATCGCCGACTTCGGACCGGCATTCACCGCCGCCACGAACGCCCTGCGTTCCTCGATCATCTCTTGAAGTTTGCCGCACTCGGCTGGCTGCGCGAGCGCTACGGTTCCATGCAAGGCGCTTCCAGCGAGAGCGGCCGCCAGTGGTCGAGAGATCGCGCTCAGCATGAGCTTGACCCTTCGCGTTGCCGCAGCGTCGGAGATGGCTACGGCGTGTGGTGCGCGTTGCGCGTTTCACGCGGATCGGCGCTTCCCGAAAGCGGCCATTCGTCGTCCGCCCGTCCCCTCACTGCCCCTTGGCCTTGATCGCCTCCGACCACGTCACCGCGCGCTTGGCCATGCCGACGTGCTGGCGCTCGTACATGCGGTTCTCGACCTTGATCGCCGCGCGCTTGGCGTTCTCGGGCCGGTCGAAGGCCTCGAGCACGAGGCGGGCGCGGCGGACCTCCTCCTCGGTCGGGGCGAAGGAGGTGTTGGCCGGCTCCAGCTGGTTGGGGTGGATCAGCGTCTTGCCGTCGAAGCCGAGGTCGCGCGCCTGACGGCACTCGGCGCGGCAGCCCTCAACGTCGCCGATGTCGTTCCACACGCCGTCGAGGATCGTCAGCCCGGACGCGCGGGCCGCGGCGAGGGTGAACATCATCCACGGCAGCATCGGCACGCGGCCGGGCACGAGCTGGGCCCAGGTGTCCTTGGCCAGGTCGTTGGTGCCGAGCACGAAGCAGGTGAGCCGGGTGCGCCGGTCGCGGCTGGCGCGGGCGATGTCCTGGATGTTCAGGATCGCGGCCGGCGTCTCGATCATCGCCCAGACCGCGATGTCGTCCGGCGCGTCGAGGGCCTCGAGGTGGTCGGCGATGCTCTCGAGCACGGCCGGCGAGGACACCTTCGGCATCAGGATCGCGTCCGGCCGCGCCTCGATCGCCGCGCGCAGGTCCTTCTCGCCCCACGGCGTCTGGGGGGCGTTGACGCGGATGATCAGCTCGCGGTCGCCGTACGCACGGCTCTTGACCGCGGCGCAGACCTGATCGCGGGCGAGATCCTTCTCCTCCATCGAGACCGCGTCCTCGAGGTCGAGGATCAGGCAGTCGGCCGGCAGGGTCTTCGCCTTGTCGAGCGCACGCTGGTTCGAGCCCGGCATGTAGAGGACGCTGCGGCGGAGGCGGAGATCGGACATTCGGCTGGGACCCCGGATAAAATCGCGCGACCCTACCGCAACGCACTCGCCTGACCAGGGGCCGCGGCGCCGAAACCCGGAGATTCCGGCGCAATCGAAACCGCCGACGCCGTGTCGTTCGTGCAACGGCCGGGCCCCGCTTTGGTCACGTTCCGCGGCCAAGGGCTGGGGAAACGCCACCGATCGAAGGGCAAGACCATGCTGCGACACGCACTTTTCGGGCTGATGCTGACGGCGGGCCTCGCCCTGCCGGGGCCGGCCTCGGCCGCCAGCAACACAGTGGTCGGCGTCGGTTCCGGCGCGGTCGCCGGCGCGCTCGTCGCCGGCCCGATCGGGGCGGTGGCGGGGGCGGTGATCGGGGGCGTCGTCGGCTCCTCGAGCGAGCGGGCGCGGCGCCCGCGGATGCGGCGCGCCCGCCTCGTCCGGCAGCGGCGCGCGGAGGCGCCGGCCCGGCGCAGCGTGCAGCGCCGGGTCGAGGCGGTGCCGCCGGCCGGGTCCGCGCCGACCACCTGGAAGGACCCGCGCTGAGGCGGGCCGCTCAGGCGCGGCCCGGGAGGAACGTCCGCCGGGCGAGCCCCGGATAGGCCAGCGCCTGCCCGATGCCGCGCGCCCCGAGGAAGGCGAGGAAGGCCAGCCACAGGCCGGCATTGCCGAGATTCAGGCCCTGCACGAGCACGAGGGCGGCGCAATAGGCGGCGAGCGCGGCCAGCATCAGGTTGCGCATCGCCCGCGTCCAGGTCGCGCCGATGTAGATGCCGTCGTAGGCGAAGGGCAGCGCCGCGACGAAGGGGGCGGCGGCGGCCAGCGGCAGGTAGCGCCGCGCGACCGCGCGCACCGGCTCGCTCGTGGTGACGAAGTCGATGAAGGCGTGGCCGCCGACGAGCGCCAGCAGGCTGACGCCGAGGCCGAAGCCGAGGCACCAGCCGAGCGACAGCGCCGACGCCTTGCGGAACCCGCCGGCGTCGCGCCCGCCGACCGCCTGCCCGCACAGGGCCTCGGCGGCGGTGGCGAAGCCGTCGAGGAAGAACCCGCCGATCAGAAACAGATTCCACAGCACCGCGTTGGCCGCCAGCACCGCGTCGCCCTGGCGTGCGCCGAGCGCCGAGAACAGGACGATGCCCGACACGAGCGCCAGCGTCCGCACGATCACGTCGCCGTTGACCGCGAGCGTGCGCCGCAGCGCGACGGGATCGCGGACCTCGGACCACGGCACCCGCCAGGGCTTCGAGCCGAGGCGGACCAGGATCGCGAGGCCGAGGGCGAGGCCGGCCGCCTCCGCGATCACGGTGGCGAGGGCGGCGCCGGACAGGCCGAGGTCGAGGCCGAGGACCAGCGCGAGCGTCAGGCCGATGTTCACCAGGTTGATCGCCACCTGCAGCAGCAGGCCGAGATCGGTGCGGCCGCGCCCGAGCACCGAGCCGAGCACGGCGTAGTTCGCCAGCGCGAACGGCGCCGAGAGGATGCGGATGTGGATGTAGGTCGCGAGCCCCGCGATCACCGCGGGGCTCGCGCCGGTGATCCGGAAGGCGGCGGCCGCGATCGGTCCTTGCAGGACGACCAGGGCGAGGCCGGCGACGAGGCCCGCCGCGAGGGCGCGCGCCAAGGTCCGGTCGACCTCGGCGCCGTCTCGGGCGCCGACCGCCTGCGCGGTGAGGCCGGCGGTCGCCATGCGCAGCGCGCCGAACGACCAGAACAGCGCGTCGAAGATCACGGCGCCGAGGGCGATCGCCCCGAGCAGCGCGGCGTCGCCGAGCCGCCCGATCACCGTGGCGCCGACGAAGCCGAGCATCGGCGTGGTGACGTTGGCGATCGTCATCGGCAGGGCGAGCGCGAGCACGCGCCGGCCGGTGATGGGCTCGATTGGGATCACGCGGCCTCCGGGTCGCGGTGGAGACTAGCCTACCGCGAGACCGCGAACAGCCGCGAGATGAGCCACAGCGGCACCACCACCACCGCGCCGGCCAGGATCCAGCCGCCGAAATCGTGGAAGGTGGCGAGGCCGAGATCGATTAGCGCGCAGGCCGCGTCGTAGATCTGCCAGAACAGCCGCGCCGGGGTCAGCCCGAGCATCGCCATGAAGGCGCCGACCAGGACCGAGAGGAACAGCAGCCGCAGGAACACGCCGGCCGGCGAGCCGCCGAGGAAGCGGCGCAGGGCCGAAGCGCGATAGCCCGGCGGCGGTCCCTGGTAGGGGTCTCCCGAATAGTTCTGGCCTGGGCGGCGCGGGTCGTGCTCGACGATCATCGACATTCCTTTGCGGGATGAAGGTCTTCCAACCGTCCGAAGCCGGCGGAACCGTGACGGATGCACCACACCGGGCGCGAAACCGGATCGTGGTTCGGGCGTTAGGCGGTTTCGCCGGCCGAACCGAGATGGCAATGCGGCGCTCGCGCGCCAAGATGGGTTCGGAATTCGCGGATGCCGTGACGCCTCGCCCCGCGCAGCCCCAAAAGACGAGACGAAACGCCCCATGATCGACCACGCCCTGTTCGACCCGGCGACGATCGATCCGGACACCAAGCGCCTCAACGCCGAGATCGTCGCGGCGCACGCGGCGCAGGCCGACCCGTGGTCGCTGCCCATCGCCGAGGTGCGCGCGCGGCGCCGCGCCGGCACGCCCGCCTCGCCCGCGATGCCGCGCAGCGCCCGCGCCGAGACCATGACGATCGACGGCCCCGGCGGCCCGCTGAACCTGCGGGTGATCCGCCCCCGGGCCGGCGTGAAGCTGCGCGGCGCCTACCTGCACATCCACCGCGGCGGCTGGGTCTGGGGCTCGGCCGACGAGCAGGACCCGTGGCTCGAGCGGGTCGCCGACACCTGCGGCTTCGTCTGCCTCTCGGTCGAGTACCGCCTCGCCCCCGAGCACCCCTACCCGGCGGCGCTCCTCGATTGCGAGGCGGCGGCGCTCTGGCTCGCCGGCCCGGGCAAGGCCGAGTTCGGCATCTCGGCGCTGACCATCGGCGGCGAATCGGTCGGGGCGCACCTCGCGGTGATGGTGCTTCTGCGCCTGCGCGACAAGCACCGGCTTCCGCGCGCCTTCCGCGGCGCGAACCTCAACGCCGGCTTCTTCGACCTCGGGCTGACCCCGTCGGTGCGCAACTGGGGCGACGAGCGCCTCGTGTGCAACACCACCGACCTCACCGCCTTCGCCGACGGCTACGTCCGCAACGGCATCGACCGGCGCCGGCCGGACGTGTCGCCGATCTACGCCGACCTCAAGGGCCTGCCGCCGGCCCTGTTCACCGTCGGGACCTGCGACCCGCTGCTCGACGACACGCTCTACATGTCCGCCCGCTGGGCGGCGGCGGGCAACGGCGGCCACACGGCGGTCTATCCCGGCGGCTGCCACGTCTTCATCCGCTATCCCGGCGCGATGACGGAGCGGGCGCTGGAGCTGATCGACCGCTTCCTGATGGCGCTCGCCTGAGCCGGCGCGCGGCGGCCGACCCAAGCGCCCTGCCGCCGGCCTTCGCCGCCTGGTTCGCCGCGCGCGGCTGGGCCCCGCGGCCGCACCAGCTCGACCTGCTGCGCATCGCGGGCGCCGGCCGCTCGGCGCTGCTCGTCGCCCCGACCGGCGCCGGCAAGACGCTCGCCGGCTTCCTGCCGAGCCTGGTCGCGCTGTCGCAGAGCCGGGCGAAGCCCTCCGGGCGCCGGCTCCACACGCTCTACATCTCGCCGCTGAAGGCGCTCGCCGTCGACATCGCCCGCAACCTCGACGCGCCGGTGGAGGGCATCGGCCTGTCGCTGCGGATCGAGACCCGCACCGGCGATACCCCGTCGCACAAGCGCACCCGCCAGATCGAGCGGCCGCCGGACATCCTGCTGACCACGCCCGAGCAGCTCGCCCTGCTCATCGCCCACCGCGAGGCGACCGAGTTCTTCTCCGGGCTGCGCTGCGTCGTCCTCGACGAGCTCCACGCCCTCGTCACCTCGAAGCGCGGCGACCTGCTGTCCCTGGCGCTCGCCCGCCTGCACCGCCTCAGCCCCGGCCTCACCGCGATCGGGCTGTCGGCGACGGTGCGCGAGCCGGACGAGCTGCGGAAGTACCTCGTGCCGCAGAACGCCGCCTTCCCTCCCCCCCCTGCGGGGGAGGGTAGCCCGCGAAGCGGGTCGGGAGAGGGGAGCGCCGCTTCCGGAAATGTCGCTCCTCTCTCCCGACCCTCGCTCACGCGAGGCCCACCTTCCCCCGCAGGGGGGGGAGGGGAAGGTCCACGCATGGCCGACCTCGTCGTCGTCGCCGGCGGCGCGGCGCCCGACCTGCACCTGCTCGACACCGGCAAGACCTTGCCGCTCGCCGGGCACACCGCGTGGCATTCCATGCCGGCGATCTACGACCTGATCCGGGCGCACCGCACGGTGCTGGTCTTCGTCAACACCCGGCTCCAGGCGGAGTACACCTTCCAGGAGCTGTGGCGGCTCAACGACGACGTGCTCCCGATCGCGCTCCACCACGGCTCCCTCGACGCCACCCAGCGCCGCCGGGTCGAGGCGGCGATGGCGGCGGGCTCGCTCCGGGCGATCGTCTGCACCGCGACGCTGGACCTCGGCATCGACTGGGGCGACGTCGACCTCGTGGTCAACGTCGGCGCGCCGAAGGGGGCGAGCCGGATCATGCAGCGGATCGGGCGCGCCAACCACCGCATGGACGAGCCGTCGAAGGCCTACCTCGTCCCCGGCAACCGCTTCGAGATCCTGGAATGCCAAGCGGCGCTCGACGCGGTCGAGGAGGCGGCGCAGGACACGCCCGACGCCCGCCTCGGCGCGCCGGACGTGCTCGCCCAGCACGTGCTCGGCATGGCCTGCGCCGACGCGTTCGACCCGGTGGCGCTCTACGACGAGGTGATCTCGGCCGCCCCCTACGCCACCCTGTCCTGGGAGGATTTCGAGGCGGTCGTCGACTACGTCGCCACCGGCGGCTACGCGCTGCGCGCCTACGAGCGCTTCGCCAAGATCCTGCGCGGGCCGGACGGGCTGTGGCGGGTGCGCGACGCGCGCGTCGCCCAGCAGTACCGGATGAACATCGGAACCATCGTCGAGGCGGCGAAGGTGAAGGTCCGGCTCGCGCGCGCGATGCGGGGCAAGCCCAACACCGTGCTACCGAAGACCGGCCGGGTGCTCGGCGAGATCGAGGAGGATTTCGCCGACACGCTGACGCCGGGCGACACCTTCCTGTTCGCCGGCGAGGTGCTGCGCTTCGAGGGCCTGGCCGAGGACGAGGCGATGGCCACGCGCGCCGGGCCCGGGACCGACCCGGCGATCCCGTCCTATGCCGGCTCGAAGTTCCCGCTCTCGACCTACCTCGCCGCCCGCGTCCGCGCGATCATCGCCGACCCGTTCGAGTGGGACCGGCTGCCGCGCCAGGTCGCCGACTACCTGCTCCTCCAGCGCAGCCGCTCGCTGCTGCCGGGCGAGCGCGACCTCCTGGTCGAGACCTTCCCGCGGGCCGGGCGCCACTACCTCACGGCGTTCCCGTTCGAGGGCCGGCTCGCGCACCAGACGCTCGGCATGCTGCTGACCCGGCGGCTGGAGCGCGCCGGCCTGCGCCCGCTGGGCTTCGCCGCTAACGATTACGGCATCGCGATCTTCATGACCCGCGACCTGTCCGAGCGGATCGCCCGGGATCCCGCCTTCCTCGAAGACCTGTTCGCCCAGGACATGCTCGGCGACGACCTCGACGCCTGGCTCGACGAATCCTCGATGATGAAGCGCACCTTCCGCCAATGCGCGGTCATCGCCGGGCTGATCGAGCGCCGCCATCCCGGCATGAAGAAGACCGGCCGGCAGGTCACGATCTCCACCGACCTGATCTACGACGTGCTGCGCAAGCACCAGCCCGACCACCTGCTGATGCGCGCCGCGCGCCAGGATGCGGCAACCGGACTCCTCGACGTGAGGCGGCTCGGCATGATGTTGGAGCGCATCCAGGGGCGAATCACCCACAAGGCCCTCGACCGGGTCTCGCCGCTCTCGGTCTCCGTGATGCTGGAGATCGGGCGCGAACGGGTCTACGGCGAGGGCGCCGACGAGATCCTGGCCGAGGCCGAGGCCCAGCTTCTCGAGGAGGCGCTGGGGTGACGCCGCCCTTCCCTACCGACGAGGACACCATCTTGGCGCTCGGCCTGAGACTCGAGAAGACTCAAAAATCCCCCGGCCTGCAGCTGTCCGGCGAGACCCTCACCCTCGACCGGTGCGGCGGCCTGTGGCTGGCCGATCACCGCACGCTGATCGTCTCCGACCTCCACCTCGAGAAGGGCTCGGCCTACGCCGCCCGCACCGGCCAGTTCCTGCCGCCCTACGACACCCGCGAGACGCTGGCCTGCCTGCACGAGGCGGTGGCGCGCTTCGACCCGGCCTGTATCGTGGCGCTCGGCGACAGCTTCCACGATTCCCGCGGCCCCGAGCGGATGGAGCCCGGCGACCGGGCGATGGTCGCCGCCCTGCAGCAGGGCCGCGACTGGGTCTGGATCGCCGGCAACCACGACGCCGCCGTGAGCGAGGGCGTCGGCGGTCGCTACGCCGAGGTGATGACGCTCGGCGGCCTCACCCTCCGCCACGAGCCGACCCCGGGCGCGGCGCCGGGCGAGATCGCCGGCCACCTCCACCCGTGCGGCAAGGTCGCGATGCGCGGACGTGCGGTGCGCCGCCGCTGCTTCGTCACCGACGGCACCCGCCTGGTGATGCCGGCCTTCGGCGCCTATGCCGGCGGCCTCAACGTCCGCGACGCGGCGTTCGAGCCGCTGTTCTCGGCGGGGTTCACGGCGCATCTCCTCGGCGACGGCCGGGTGTTCTCGATCGGGCGGTCGATGCTGGCGAAGGATTGAGATTTTCGCGATGCTGGATCGGCGATTCGAGGATCGTCAGCCATGTCGCGTGCGGTCTACATGCTCGCCAGCCGTCGCCACGGGACGCTCTATCTCGGCGTCACGAACGATCGCGCGCGGCGCGTCCACGAACACAAAGTGAAACGCAATCGCGGTTTCACAGCGACTTACGCCGTGGATCGCCTCGTCTGGTACGAGTTCTACGATCGGATCGTCGATGCCATCGATCGCGAGAAGGCGCTGAAGAAGTGGCGCCGCGATTGGAAGATCCGGCTGATCGAAGACCTCAATCCCGAATGGTCCGATCTCTACCCAACGCTCGCGGGGAGGACAGGCCTCTGAACATCTCCCCGTCATTCCGGGGCCGCGGAGCGGAGCCCGGAATCCAGATCCGCTATCGGTGAAATCTGGGGAACGACCTGTGATTCTGGATTCCGAGCTCGCCTTCGGCGCCCCGGAATGACGGGGCGGTTTCAGGACGAAGCACATCCGTGTCCCTCCCCCTCGTCCTCCGGCAACGTCAGCCCGAAATGCTGGACGAGGTCGGCGACCTGGGCGGGGCTGAGAAGGCGCGGGTTGAGGTTGCGCAGGAGCAGGTAGAGCTTGGCCGTCTCCTCGAGCTCCTCGGTGGCGAAGACCGCGGCCTCCAGGCTCGCGCCGGCGACGACCGGGCCGTGGTTGGCGAGCAGCACCGAACTGTACTTCCCCGCCAGGCCCCGGATCGCGTCGGCGACGCCTGGGTCGCCGGGGCGGTAGTACGGGACCAGCGCCGTGCCGCCGGTGCGCATCAGGTAGTACGGCGTCAGCGGCGGCAGCACCGCCTTCGGGTCGATCTCCGGCAGCATCGACACCGCGACCGCGTGCGTCGAGTGCAGGTGGACGATGGCGCGCGCCTCGGCGCGGCTCTCGTAGAGCGCGGTGTGGAGCGGGATCTCCTTCGTCGGCGTGTCGCCGGAGACCACCCGTCCCGTCGCGTCGAGACGCGAGATCCGGGCCGGGTCGAGGAAGCCGAGCGAGGCGTTGGTCGGGGTCACCAGCCAGCCGCCGTCATCGAGCCGAAGGGAGATGTTGCCCGAGGAGCCCGGCGTCAGCCCGCGCTCGAACAGCGAGCGCCCGTAGCGGCAGATGCTTTCGCGCAGCGTCGACTCGCTCATGTTCGGTTCCTCAAGCCCGATCTCCTATGCGGTCGCGCCCGCCACCAGCTCGAAGCCGAGGTCGATCGTCTCGGCCGGGCCGCCGGCCGCCAGGCGCTCGGCGGCGACCGCGCCGATCCGCAGCCGCGGCGTGCGGATGGTCGAGAGCGGCTGCGGCATCGCCGCGGTGATGTCGAGGCCATTGTAGCCGAACAGCGCGAGGCGGTGCGGGATCGACCAGCCGCGCGCCAGGCAGCAGAAGTAGCCGCCGAGCGCCATGTCGTCGTTGGAGAAGTACACGGCGTCGAGGTCCGGCGTGCGGTCGAGCAGCCGGTCGAGCGCCGCGCGCCCCGCCGTGGCGGAGGACGGTTCTGCGACCACCTCACGGTCGATCAGCCCGTGCCCCGCGCCTTGCAGGGCCGCCTCGAATCCCGCGAGCCGCTTCCCCGCCCGGAGGTCGCGAAGAATGTCGTGGCCGACATAGCCGATGCGGCGGTAGCCGCGCCCGAGCAGGTGCACGGCGCTCGCCTCGCCCACCGCCCGGTTGGAGAAGCCGACGACGAGGTCGAGGCCCGGCCCGTCGGTGTCGATCATCTCGACCACGCGGATCCCGGCGGCGCGCAGGAGCGCCACGGTGCCGGGATTGTGCTCCACCCCGGTGACGACGAGGCCGGCCGGGCGCCACGACAGCAGCGCGCCGACCAGCGCCTCCTCGCGGTCGGGATCGTAGTCGGAGACGCCGATCACGCTCTGGAAGCCGGTGCGGTCGAGCGCCCCCGTCAGCCCGCGCAGCAGGTCGGGGAAGACGATGTTGGCGAGCGACGGGATCACGATGCCGACGAGCTGCGAGCCGGCCGACGTCGCGTTGCCCGCGAGCGACCCGGCCAGCCGGTTCGGCACGTAGCCGAGCTCGGCCACGGCCGCGGCCACCCGGTCTGCGGTGCGCTTCGAGAACGAGCCCTGGTTGCGCAGCACCCGCGAGACCGTGCTCTCGCCGAAACCCGATTCCCGGGCGACGTCCGCCAGCGTCACGAGGCGCCGATGCAGGTTCATGGAGGCCCTTCGCGTGGCGATGCGCTCAGCGACATATCGAGCATCGCTGTCACCCGCAAGCTGATTGGCAGCGCTGCCAAACTGAGATAGGCAGGTTTCAAGCGCCGGAAAACGGTGCGGAACCAAGCAGAACGCCGGCACGCCAAGACGTCGGCGACGGAGGACGCCATGAGTTCACCAGCCGCCGTGCTGCCGGGCAGCGCCGTGCCGTCGAAGGACTTCGTCGAGCAGACCTATACCAAGGTGTTCTGGCGCCTCGTGCCGTTCCTGATGCTCTGCTACGTCGTCGCCTACCTCGACCGGGTCAACGTCGGCTTCGCCAAGCTGCAGATGTCCCAGGACCTCGGCTTCAGCGAGACGGTCTACGGCTTCGGCGCGGGCGTGTTCTTCGTCGGCTACTTCCTGTTCGAGGTGCCCTCGAACGTGATCCTCCACCGGGTCGGCGCGCGGATCTGGATCGCCCGGATCATGGTCACCTGGGGGATCATCTCGGGTGCGTTCCTGTTCGTGAACTCCGCCACGACCTTCTATGTCATGCGCTTCCTGCTCGGGCTGGCCGAGGCGGGCTTCTACCCGGGCGTGATCCTCTACACGACGGCCTGGTTCCCGGCGCATCGCCGGGCCAAGGTCATCGCCGTGTTCATGGCCGCGATCCCCGTCTCGGGCATCTTCGGCAACCCGCTCTCGGGCTGGATCATGGATGCCTTCAACGGCGCCCACGGGCTCGCCGGCTGGCAGTGGATGTTCGTGATCGAGGCGGTGCCGGCGGTGCTGGTCGGCATCGCGGTGTTCTTCTACCTCGACAACCGGGCCTCCGAGGCCAAGTGGCTGACCGACCCCGAGAAGGCGGTGATCGAGCGCGACATCGCGGCCGACAACGTCGGCAAGGAGACGAGCCCGCACTCGATCGCGACCGTGTTCCGCAACGGCCGCGTCTGGTTCATGAGCTTCATCTACTTCTGCTTCGTCACGGGCCAGTACGGCCTGACCTTCTGGATGCCGACGCTGGTGAAAGCCACCGGCGTGCAGGGCAACCTCAACATCGGCCTGATCAGCGCGATCCCGTTCCTGTTCGCGGTGTTCGTGATGATCCTGCTCGGGCGCAGCGCCGACCGGATGCGCGAGCGCCGCTGGCACCTGATCGTGCCCGCGCTCTGCGGCGCGGTCGGCTTCGTCGTCGCCGCCACCGCCGGCAGCACGGTGATCGCGATCATGGCGCTCTCGATCGCCGCGGGCGGGGTGCTCACCTGCGCGCCGCTGTTCTGGTCGATGCCGACCGCATTCCTGTCGGGGGCGGGCGCCGCCGCCGGCATCGCGCTGATCAACTCGGTGGGCAACCTCGCGGGCTTCGCCAGCCCCTACGTGATCGGCGCCCTGAAGGACTACAGCGGCAACACTGCCACCGGCATGTACGCGCTCGCCGCCATGCTGCTGCTCGGCTCGGTCGCGACCTTCGTGACGCCCAAGCGCCTCGTGAACCGCTGAAACCGGCGCACCTTCCGCAGACCCCCGACCGGACATCCCCGATGACAGCACCCTCCTCCGCCCGGCACGCCGCGGTGATCGGCCTCGGCTCGATGGGCTTCGGCATGGCGGCCTCGCTGCTGCGGGCCGGCTGCACGGTCGCGGCCTGCGACGTGAACCCCGAGGCGGTCGCCCGCTTCTCGGCGGCCGGCGGGCGCGGCACGGCGAGCCCGGCCGAAGCGGCGGAGGGCGCGAGCGTCGTGATCTGCGTCGTCGTCAACGCCGCCCAGACCGAGGCCGTGCTGTTCGGCGAGGCCGGCGCCGCGGCGGCGATGCCGGAGGGCGCGGTGTTCGTCTCCTCGGCGACCATGGACCCGGCCGTCGCCCGGCGGCTGGCGGCGCGGCTCGAGGCCACCGGCCGGCACTACCTCGACGCGCCGATGAGCGGGGGCGCGGCGCGCGCCGCCGACGGGGCTCTGACCTTCCTCGCCTCCGGCTCGGCCGCCGCCTTCGATGCGGCGCGCCCGGCGCTCGATGCGATGGCCGGCACGCTCTACGAGCTCGGCGACGAAGCCGGCCAGGGCGCGGCCTTCAAGATGATCAACCAGCTGCTCGCGGGCGTGCACATCGCCGCCGCGTCGGAAGCCATGAGCTTCGCCGCCAAGCAGGGCCTCGACCTCGCCCGCGTCTACGAGGTGATCACGAAGTCGGCCGGCAATTCCTGGATGTTCGAGAACCGGATGCCGCACGTCCTCGACGGCGATTACAGCCCCAGAAGCGCGGTCGACATCTTCGTCAAGGACCTCGGCATCGTGCAGGACATGGCGCGCGCCGAGAAGTACCCGGTGCCGGTGGCGGCCGCCGCCCTGCAGATGTTCCTGATGGCGTCGGGCTCGGGGATGGGCCGCGACGACGATGCCTCCGTCGCGCGGTTCTACGCCCAGGTCTCGGGCGCGACCCTGCCGGCCGCGAAGCGCTGAGGAGGTCCATCCATGCCGCGCTTTGCCGCCAACCTCACCCTGATGTTCACCGAGCTCCCCTTCCTCGACCGCTTCGCCGCGGCCGCGGACCAGGGCTTCGGCGCCGTCGAGTTCCTGTTCCCCTACGCGCATCCGGCCGACGCCATCGCCGACCGCCTGGCGCGCCACGGCCTGACCCAGGCGCTGTTCAACCTGCCGCCGGGCGACTTCGAGGCGGGCGAGCGCGGGCTCGCGGCCCTGCCCGAGCGCTTCGACGAGCTGAAGCAGGGCGTCGCGACCGCTCTGCGCTACGCCGAGGCCACCGGCGTCGGGCGCCTCCACCTGATGGCGGGGCTGGCCGACCCGAACGATCCGGCCGCGCGCGACGCCTACCGCCGCGCCGTCGCCTGGACCGCCGACGCTCTCGGCGCGGCGGGGCTCGACCTCGTGCTGGAGCCGATCAACGGCCGCAACATGCCGGGCTACTTCCTGAACGATTTCGGGGCGGCCGCGGCGCTGATCCGCGACCTCGCGCGGCCGAACCTGAAGCTGCAGTTCGACCTCTACCACTGCCAGATCCTGCACGGCGACGTGACGATGCGGCTGCGCGCGCTGATGCCGATCGTCGGCCACGTGCAGACCGCCTCGGTGCCGGGGCGACACGAGCCCGGCACCGGCGAGATCGACGACGCCTTCCTCTTCGCGGAGCTCGACCGGCTCGGCTACGACGGGTTCGTCGGCTGCGAGTACAACCCGGCCGCCGGCACCGTCGCGGGCCTCGGCTGGTTCGCGCCCTATCGCGAAGGCCGGCGGGGGGATGCGCGATGAGCCTGCCGCTCGCGCTCGGCTGCGTCGCCGACGACTATACCGGCGCCTCGGACCTTGCCAACACCCTGACCAGGGCCGGCCTGCGCACGGTGCAGACCATCGGCGTGCCGGCCCACGACCTCGCCTTGCCGGAAGTCGATGCGGTGGTGGTGGCGCTGAAGAGCCGGTCGATCGACCCGCGCGAGGCGGTGGTGCGCTCCCGCGAGGCCGACGCCTGGCTGCGCCGGCGCGGTGCCGGCCACGTGCTGTTCAAGGTCTGCTCGACCTTCGATTCGACCGAGGCCGGCAACATCGGCCCGGTGCTCGACGCGCTGCGGGCGGATGCGGCCGAGCCGATCGCGCTCGTCACCCCCGCCTTTCCCGAGACCGGGCGCAGCGTCTACCAGGGTCACCTCTTCGTCGGCGCGACGCTGCTCGCCGAGAGCCCGCTGAAGGACCACCCCCTCAACCCGATGCGCGATTCGAGCCTCGTGCGGGTGCTCGCCCGCCAGAGCGCCGGCCCGGTCGGGCTGATCGACATCGCCACCGTGACGCGCGGTCCGGACGCGGTCGCCGCGCGCCTCGACGCCCTGGCGAAGGAGGGCCACGGCGCGGCCATCGCCGACGCGATCTTCGATGCCGACCTCGAGATCCTCGGCCGCGCCGCCTTGCGGCACCGCGTCTCCTGCGGCGCCTCGGGCCTCGGCCTCGGGCTCGCCCGCGCGCTGGTCGCGGACGGGCGCGGCGCATCCGGCGCCGGTGCGGTGGCGGGCGAAGCGGTCGGCGGCCACGCCGCGTGCCTCGCGGGCAGCTGCTCGCAGGCGACGCTGGCGCAGATCGAGGCCGCGGCCGATCACATGCCGGTGCTGCGCCTCGACACCGAGCGGCTGCTGTCCGGCCCCGGCGAGGTCGAGGCGGCCATCGCCTGGACCGCCGAGCGCCTTGCCGCCGGCCCGGTCCTCGTCGCCAGCAGCGCCGCGCCCGATGCGGTGCGCGCGCTCCAGGCCAGGCACGGCGGCGCCGCGGTCGGCCAGGCGATCGAGGCGGCGCTGGCGCGGCTCGCCGCGGACCTCGTCGCCCGTGGCGTCCGCCGGCTCGTGGTCGCCGGCGGCGAGACCTCCGGCGCGGTGGTCGACCATCTCGGGCTGAAAGCCTTCCAGCTCGGCCCCGAGATCGCCGCCGGCGTCCCCGTCCTGCGCACGGCCGGCGGCGATCCGATGCTGCTCGCGCTGAAATCCGGCAACTTCGGCGGCCGCGACTTCTTCCTGCGCGCGCTCGCCCTGATGCGGTGAGCGATACGGGTGCTTCTCGCTTCCCTGACCGCCTTCGAAAGTCTCGTCGCGCCTTCCCTCCCCCCGACGGATCTCGGGCTTGCCCGAGATCCGCACCTTGTGTGCCCAAGTCGTGTGCCCAAGTCGGGCAGGCCCGACTCGGGTGCGGGGGAGGGAGCCGGTAGGACAACGCAGATCGATCGCGGCCGAACATGCCGACCAAGGAGCTTCCCATGCACGCCCTGATCCTCGGCGCCGCCGGCATGATCGGCCGCCAGCTCACCAAGGCCCTGGTCGCGTCCGGCACAGTCGGCGGCGCGCCGCTCGACGCGCTGACCCTGATCGACGTGGTCCAGCCCGACGCGCCCGCGGGCTTCGCCGGCAATGTCCGCACCGAGGCCGCCGACCTCACCGCGCCGGGCGCGGCCGACGCCGCCATCGCCGGGCGGCCCGGCCTCATCTTCCACCTCGCAGCCGTCGTCTCGGGCGAGGCGGAGGCGAACCTCGAGCTCGGCTACCGGGTCAACCTCGACGGCACCCGCCTGCTGCTCGACGCGATCCGCCGCGCGCACCTGGCCGACGGCTACCGGCCGAAGGTGGTGTTCACCTCCTCGCTCGCGGTGTTCGGGCCGCCGCTGCCGCCGGTGATCGGCGACGACTGGATCGTCACGCCGGCCTCCTCCTACGGCACCCAGAAGGCGATGGGCGAGTTGCTGCTCGCCGACTATTCCCGCCGCGGCTTCCTCGACGGCATCGCCTTGCGCCTGCCGACGATCTGCGTGCGCCCGGGCAAGCCGAACAAGGCGGCGTCGGGGTTCTTCTCCGGCATCATCCGCGAGCCGCTGGCCGGCCAGCCGGCGATCCTGCCGGTGCCCGAGACCGTGCGCCACTGGTTCGCGAGCCCCTCGGCCGCGATCGGCTTCCTGCTGCACGCGGCCGGGCTCGACCTCGCCCGCCTCGGGCTGCGGCGCGCGCTGACGCTGCCGGGGGTGTCGGCCACCGTGGCCGAGGAGATCGAGGCCCTGCGCAAGGTCGGCGGCGACAAGGCGGTCGCCCTGATCCGCCGCGAGCCCGATCCGGCCGTCGCCCGCATCATCGAGACCTGGCCCGAGGCCTTCGCCACCGAACGCGCGCTCGACCTCGGCTTCACCGCCGACGCCTCGTTCGACGCGATCGTCGCCGAGCACGTCGCCGAATTCCACGCCGGGACATAAACCTATGTGACATTTCGTCAGGCACGGTCGAACCGGGGATGCGACGCGTTAGAACGGGTCGAGCCTCCGGGAAACGCATCGCCTTGTACAAGCCCATCGAAGACTACGCCGTCATCGGCGACACCCACTCGACCGCGCTGATCGCCCGCGACGGCTCGGTCGACTGGCTGTGCTGGCCGCGTCACGATTCGCCGGCCCTGTTCCTCGCGCTGCTCGACGACGACAAGGGCGGCTCCTGCCGGATCGCGTTCGAGGGCCTGCGCTCGACCTCGCGGCGTTACCTGCCCGAGACCAACGTGCTGGAGACGACCTTCGTCACCGAGACCGGCAGCGCCCGGCTGGTCGACGTGATGCCGGTCAACCCGCCGACCCCCGAGCCCGAGGAAGGGCCCGACGGCGAGGGCGAGAGCCGCCTGATCCGCCTGCTCACCTGCATCGATGGCCACGTCGCCGGGCGCTTCCTGGTGCACCCGACCTTCGACTACGCCCGCTGCGACGGCATCCCGATCGCCGACGGCGCGACGGTGCTGTTCGAGGCCGGCAAGCAGCGGCTCCGCGTCAACGCCGCGCCCGAGCCGAGGCTCGACGGCGCGGTCGCGGTGAGCCGGTTCGCGATCGCGGCGGGCGAGACCGCCTACCTCGTCCTCACCCACGGCGAGGACGGGGAGCGGGCCGCGATCGACGATTTCGCCGGCGCCGAGCGCCGGGTCGCGGCGACCATCGACTACTGGCGGCGCTGGAGCGAGCGCTGCACCTATCACGGCCCCTATCGCGACGCGGTGCTGCGCTCGGCCTTGTGCTTGAAGCTGCTGACCTACTCGCCGTCGGGCGCCATCGTCGCGGCGGCCACCGCCGGCCTGCCCGAGGCGGTTCCGGGCAACCGCAACTACGATTACCGCTTCACCTGGATGCGGGACGCGACCTTCACCGTCACCGCCTTCGTGATGCTCGGCTACGTCCGCGAGGCCTCGGAGTTCCTGCGCTTCCTGCGCGAAGCGGACGGCAGCTTCGGCCGCGACACCAAGCTGCTCTACGGCATCGCCGAGGCGATGCCGCCGGAGGAGGAGCTCGACCACCTCTCCGGCTGGCGCGACGTCGGGCCGCCGCTGATCGGCAACGCCGCCGAGGGCCAGGACCAGCACGACATCTACGGCGAGCTGGTGCGTGCGCTCTGCGTCTTCCTCGAAGCGGTCGAGTACGACCCGCCGGAGAAGGTCCACGACCGCCTGCCCGAGGTGCTCGACAACCTCACCCGCCGCGCCATCGCCTGCCGCGACGAGGCCGACGACGGCATCTGGGAGCTGCGCACCGGCCCGCGCCACCAGCTCCACACCAAGGCGATGCTCTGGGTGGCGCTGAACGACGCCGCCCGGATCGGCCGCAACATCGAGGGCGTGCCGCCGGAGAAGATCGAGACTTGGGAGCGGATCGCCGCCGAGATCCGCGCCGACTACCTGGAGAAGGCCTGGAACGAGGAGCGGCAGGCCTTCACCGGCGCCTACGGCTCGCACCACCTCGACGCGGCGGTGCTGCGCGTGGCGTTGTTCGGCGCGATCGACCCGAGCGACCCGCGCCTGCGCAAGACGCTGGCCGCGATCGAGGCTGAGCTCGGCGTCGGCGACCTGATCTACCGCTACCGCATGGACGACGGTCTCGCGGGCGATGAGGGCACGTTTACCGCCTGCGCCTTCTGGCGCGTCGGCTGCCTGGCGCTCGACGGCCGCACCGGCGAGGCCAAGGCGGCGTTCGAGCGCCTGCTGGCGCGCGGCAACGACGTCGGGCTGTTCGCCGAGATGATCGACCCGGAGACCGGCGAGCAGCGCGGCAACACTCCGCAGGGCTTCTCGCACATGGCGCTGATCAACGCGGCCCTGCGCCTGCAGGACACGATCGGCCGCTTCGGCCTGCCCGAGGAGGGATGCGTCGCGACGAAGGCGGCGGCGGAGTAGACGCAGCGCGGGGCTTTCGGCTGACCGCGCTCTCTTCCCTCCCCCCTCTGCGGGGGAGGGTGGGCCTCGCGTCAGCGAGGGTCGGGAGAGGGGTGCGACGCTTCCTGATACGGCGCTCCCCTCTCCCGACCCGCTTCGCGGGCCACCTTCCCCCGCAGCGGGGGGAGGGAAGTAGCGCGCTCCTTCGTGGCCTCGTCACCGGCCGCTCGACCCGAACCCGCCGACGCCCCGCGCCGATGCCGGCTCATCCGCGTCGGTCACGACCAGCCGCGGCCGCGCGACCCGCGTGAACACCAGTTGCGCGATGCGCTCGCCCGGCGCGATCCGGATCGGGTCGCCCGCCGGGTTGCGGTTCCAGGCCGAGATCATCAGCGGGCCCTCGTAGTCGGCATCGATCACCCCGGTGCCGTTGCCGAGCACCAGCCCCGCGCGATGGCCCAGGCCGGACCGGGGGAAGATCAGCCCGCACCAGCCGGGATCGCGGATCAGCACCGTGAAGCCGGCGGGGATCAGCGCCGGCGGCCCCTGCGGCGCGAGGTCGAGCGCCGCGTCGAGGCAGGCATGAAGGTCGAGGCCGGCGGCCTGGGCCGAGCCCCATCGCGGAAACCCCCACCCCGCCAGCCGCGGATCGAGCCCGCGGATGCCGACCTCGGGCAGCGCGTCGCTCACGGCCGGCGCGCCGCGATGGCGTCGGCCAGGGCGACGATGCGGTGGGCCTCGTCGGCATGGGATCGGTCGATCGTGCGGCCCCGGAACGCGGCCGTGCCGCGCTCGCGGGCGGCCGGGCCGGCGAAGGCGGCGATCGCCGCACGCGCCTGCGCGACCGCATCCGGGCTCGGGCCGAACACCGCGTTGGCGGCGGCGATCTGCGCGGGATCGATCAGCACCTTGCCGTCGAAGCCGCCGTCGCGGGCCTGCTCGGCCTCGGCGCGGAAGCCGGCCTCGTCGGCGGTCGCCTCGAACACGCCGTCGATGACGTCGATCTCGTAGGCGCGGGCCGCGGCGACGACGCTCATCAGCAGCGGCATCAGCGCCGGGCGGCCGGGGACGCCGCGGCGGATCCGGGTCGCCGCGGCGAGGTCGCCGGTGCCGACCACGAGGCAGGACAGGCGGGTGTCGACGTCGCGCGCGGCGCTGGCGATCGCGCCGACCTGCAGCACCGCGAGCGGGCTCTCGATCATCGCCCAGATCCGCAGCGCCGGCGCCGCGCCGAGGCGCCTCAAGCGGGCGCCGACGGTCACCAGGGCGTCGGGGCCGCTCACCTTCGGCACCACGATCGCGTCGGGGCCGGCCGCGGCGATCGCCGCGAGGTCGGCCTCGCCGTGGGCCGAATCGAGCGCGTTGATGCGGACCACCACCTCGCGATGACCGTAGGCACGGCCCGTCACCGCGGCGGCCACCGTCTTGCGGGCGGCGTCCTTGGCCTCGGGCGGGACAGTCTCCTCCAGATCGAGCAGCACCGCGTCGACCGGCAGGGTGCGAGCCGCTTCCAGGGCCTGCGGGTTCGAGCCCGGCAGGGACAGCACGCTGCGACGCGGACGGATCTCGGTCATGGCGGCATCTTTCCGTCGGCGGGGCGACGTCCGTAAGACAGAAGCGCCGATAGCGTTCTCCGGACGGCGAGACAAGGAGCGGGAATGGCGCGCTGGATCGCGGGACTCGACGGCTGCCGCGGCGCCTGGGCCGGCGTGCTGCTCGACCTCGACGATCCCGGCCGCCACCGCGCGGCCCTGTTTTCCACCGTCGCCGAGTGCCTCGACGGCCCGGAAGCGCCGGTCTCGGTCGGCATCGACGTGCCGATCGGACTGCCGGACCGCGCGACGGGCGGAGGCCGGGCGGCCGACCGGGCCGCACGCGCCTATCTCGGCGCCGGCCGGTCGAGCGTGTTCCCGGTGCCGCCGCGCGCGGCGATCTTCGCCGACGACTACGAGACCGCCAAGGCGCTGTCGCGCGCGGGCAGCGCGCCGCCCTTCGCGCCCTCGATCCAGTGCTTCAACATCTTCCGCTACATCCGCGCGGTGGACGCCCTGCTGCGCGAGCGGCCGGCGCTGACGGCGCGCCTGCACGAGGTCCACCCCGAGATCGCCTTCCGCCGCCTCAACGGCGACCGGGCGCTGGCGGCGGGCAAGAAGGGGCCGCAGCGGCAGGCCGGGCTGGACCTGCGCCGGGCGCTCCTCGTCGCCGCCGGGCTGCCGGAGGCGCTGGTTCACGGCGCACGGCCGCGCGGCGTCGGCGCCGACGACCACCTCGACGCGATGGCCGGCCTCGTCGTCGCCCGCGACATCCTCCTCGGCCGCGCGAGCCCGCTGCCGGACCTGCCCGAGCGCGACGCCCACGGCCTGCCGGCGGTGATCTGGATGCCGGCGCCGCTTCAGGGGGGCGACCGGGCCGAATCCCGCGAGCCACGCAAAGTCTGCTAACGACCTGGGCCATGAGCGAACAGACCCGAGACCCGAACCCCGCCATCCGCCACGTCGCCCGCGCGCTGGTGTTCGATCCCGCCGACCGGCTGCTGCTGATCGAGTACGAATCGGTGCACGCGCATGCGCCGGACGGCACGCCGCTGCGGTTCTGGTTCATGCCGGGCGGCGGGCTGGAGCCCGGCGAGGACCACGTCACGGCCTGCCGCCGGGAATTGTCGGAGGAGATCGGCCGGGCCGACTGCGCGATCGGCCCGCAGGTCGCGGCCTGCGACGGCCCGTTCCACCTGTTCCGGCAGTCGCGCGATGCACGCGAGCGCTATTTCCTGGTGCGTCTGCCCGACGACCGGATCGACACCAGCCGCCTGATGGAGACCGAGGACAACCCGCTGCACGGCACGCGCTGGTGGACGGTGGCCGAGCTGCTCGCCACCGAGGCGCGGATCGAGCCCGCCGGCCTCGGGCAGCTCGCCGAGCGCCTCGTCGCCGGACACGTTCCAGACGCCCCGATCATCCTGACCTGGCAGCAAACTTGAGCGTGGAACAGGGGGCTCAGGCCACTCGTTCCGTGACGGAATTTCTCGATTGTCAGGAGGACCCATGTTTCCGACCGCGCTCACCGACGGCTACCGTTCCTTCCTTTCCGGCCGCTTTCCGACGGAGCGGAAGCGCTTCGCCGAGCTGGCGACCGCCCAGGAGCCCGAGACGCTGGTGATCAGCTGCTGCGACAGCCGGGTCGCGCCGGAAGCGATCTTCGACGTCGGCCCGGGCGAGCTGTTCGTGATCCGCAACGTGGCCGCCATCGTGCCGATCTACGAGACCGGCGGCGACTATCACGGCACCTCGGCGGCGATCGAGTTCGCGGTGCAGGGCCTCGAGGTCAAGAACATCGTCGTGCTCGGCCACGCCAGCTGCGGCGGCATCAAGGCCTACGCCAACAAGGCCAAGCCGCTCTCGAAGGGCAACTTCATCGGCAAGTGGGTCTCCCTCGTCGAGCCCGCCGAGGCGAAGGCCGGCGATTCGAGCGCGCCCGAATACCTCACCCGCCTCGAGCACGCGATGGTCAGCCAGAGCCTCGAGAACCTGATGACCTTCCCGTTCATCAAGGAACGGGTCGAGGCCGGCACCCTGAAGCTGCACGGCGCGCATTTCGGCGTGGCCACGGGCGACCTGCTGGTCCGCAATCCCGAGACCGGGGACTTCGCGCAGGCGGTCGATCGAAGCGGCGAGCCGCTGCGCCCCTCCGCAATGATGAGCTGCAGCTGACGCGTCCGGCGAGGCGGGTGCTTTGGTTCGAAAGCACCCGCCTCGCCTTTCAATCCGAGATCGATCGGAACGGGAAGGCCA
Organism: Methylobacterium sp. E-025; assembly: GCF_022829705.1. Lineage (NCBI taxonomy): Bacteria > Pseudomonadati > Pseudomonadota > Alphaproteobacteria > Hyphomicrobiales > Methylobacteriaceae > Methylobacterium > Methylobacterium sp. E-025. Next base: position 76,773 of record NZ_JAKSYR010000071.1, on the reverse strand, counting down.
GGGCCGACGAAAGACCGGACCAACGAAAAGGGCGGCAGGCTTGCGCCTGCCGCCCTGTCTCATGAGCCGCGCTCGGCGTCGGCGCCGAGCGGGATCGGACGATTACATCGCGTCGCGGGCGCCCGGCAGGCGCTGGGCCATGCCGTAATGGTGCTGCAGCACCGGCAGGGCCTGCTGCGCGTAGGTGCGAAGCGCCGGGTTCGGGCCGGACGAGGCGTAGGTCTCGGTCATGCCGATCGTCATCCGGTGCGCCTGGACCTGCTGGCTCACGTAGAGGCGGTCGAAGCGCGGGCCCGACGGGGTGGCGGAGAGCTCCGCCAGCATCGCCTGCTGCTCGGGGCTGGGCTGAACCACCGTGGTGCCGGCCGTCTGATCGACGTCGGCATTGCCGAGGCGGCTGCCCGCTGCGGCGCCGCGCTGTGCGCCCGAGCCGAGGCCTTCGAGGCCGCCGACCGGGCCGCCGTTCAGCGTCCCGCCGACCACGCCCGCGGCCGCGCCGGTCGCCGCGCCGACGGCGCCACCGGCCACCGCCAGCGGCGCGCCGATCAAGCCGTCCACCGGACCGCCGACCACGCCGCCCTGCGCGGCGACGTAGTTGCGGTCACCGCCGACGAGGGCGACGTTGGCCGAACGGTGGTCGCGGATCGCTTCCTGGGCGTAGGTCCGGATCTGCGGGTTGCGGGACTTCGACAGCGCGATCTGGCTCGACTGGATCTCGAAGGCGTTCGCCTGCAGCGACTGCAGACGGAAATCGCTCAGGCCCTGGGCCATGGCCGGGGTCGAGACGGCGAAGGCGAGCGCGGACAGGACGGCGTATTTCTTCAGCATTGAAAACCTCGATCGATGAATGGTGAGCGTGCAAGCCGGCGTAGTTGTATCGCCCATACCGGTTTCAACCGAAACGGACGGCGACAGCACTTCATCGAACCAACGATGACGATCGCGCATGGTTCCTCTGGTCTTGCCTGACCTTGCGCCGTCCGCCGCGCGGGCTGCGACGCTTGATCCACCCCGCGGCAGCCGCCATGCCTTTCGCCGTCCTTCCGTCCCGAGGCCCCGCCTTGACGCCCCGCTCCACCCAGATCTTGTCAGTTCAGATCCTGCGCGCGGTCGCGGCGCTGCTCGTCGTGATGCACCATGCGCAGGCCGAGGCGGCCGCGCTGGCGCAGCGGACGGGCGCGGCCTTCGCCCCGAGCGGGCTGCTGCCCTGGGCGGGCGGCGTCGACGTGTTCTTCGTGATCTCCGGCTTCATCATCGTCCACGCCGCGGCGCCGCACGCGGTCGGGCGCCATGCGGCGGAGAGCGGAGGTCGGCGCCGCTTCCTGGCGCATCGGATCGCGCGGGTGGTGCCGCTGTACTGGCTGGTCACCGCGCTCTACCTCGCGGTCGGGCTGGCGGCGCCGTCGGCCCTCAACGGCAGCGGCGGACCGCCGGACGCCGGCCAGGTCGTCGCCTCCTTCCTGTTCTGGCCCGCGGCGCGGCCGGACGGCGCGGTGCTGCCGCTCTACGGCCTCGGCTGGACGCTCAATTGCGAGATGGCGTTCTACGCGCTGTTCGCGCTCGGTCTCGGCTGGGGTCGCCGGGCCGGCGTCGCCTGGCTCGTGGCGGCCCTCGTCGGGATCGTGCTGGCGGGCGCCTGGCTGAAGCCGGAGGCCGTGCCGCTGGCGTTCTGGTCGAACCCGGTGATGCTGGAATTCGGGCTCGGCGCCCTGATCGCGCTCGCACGCGGCGAGGGCGTGCGGCTGGGCGGGCCGGCGCGCGCCGGCCTGGCGCTCGCCGGGTTCGGCCTACTCTTGCTCGTCGCGCGCACCGGCCCATTCCCGGACGGGTTCCTGCGCCCGCTCGCCCTCGGCATCCCGGCGGCCTTCCTGGTGGCGGCGGCGGCGCTCGGCCGCTCGCGGACGCAGGCGCGACCGCCCTCGCCCGTCGTGTCCGCCCTGGCCGCGCTCGGCGACGCCTCCTACGCGCTCTACCTCGTCCATCCCTTCGTCCTGCGCGGCCTGCGCGAGGCGCTCGCGCGCATTGACCTCGCATTGTGGCTCGGCCCCTGGGTCGCGCTCGGCGTGATGGTGGCCCTGAGCGTCGTGGCGGCCCTGCTCGTCCACCGCCATGTCGAGCGCCCGATGACGCGTCTCGCCCGCGCCCGCCTCGATCCCGATCGCCATTCCCTTCCGAGGCCGAAAACCGTGTGAGCGCCGGGCGGCTGCGAGTTTCCCGCCGCGGCGATCCGCATTAGCGTCGCGGCGGTGATGGCGAACCCGAGCGAGGCGACGCGATGAAGACCCTGCTGGTGCCGATCGCGCTCCACGACGCCCTGCCCTCGGTGCTGGAGACGACCCGCCTGGTGGCGCAGCGCTTCGGCAGCCTGATCGAGGGCGTGTCGCTGCGGCCGGCGCTCGCCGAGTACGTGCCCGTCGACATGGTCGGCGGCATGACCTGGCTGCGCGACGAGGAGGCCGACCGGGCCGAGGCCGAGGAGGCGGGCGGGCGCTTCGTCGCCTTCATGGACGGGGCCGGCATCCCGCGCCACGCCCGCGACGGCCTGTGCGTTCCCGAGAACGTCGCCGGCGCCGGCGCGCGCTATCGCTGGCGGCAGGACGTGCCGGCGGGCGACGCCTTCCTCGGGCAGTACGCGCGCCTGTTCTCGGCCACCGTCGTCGGCCGCCCCGGCGCCGCCGACGGCACGCCGCGCATGACCACCCTGGAGACGGCGCTGTTCGAGGGCGGCCGCCCGATTCTGGTGGCCCCGCCGACCCCGCCGACCCGGTTCGGCGACGCGATCCTGGTTGCCTGGAACGGCTCGACCGAGACCGCGCGCGCCGTCGCCTTCGCGATGCCGCTGCTGCGGGCCGCCTCCCGCGTGCTGGTGCTCAGCGTCGAGGGCGGCACGGTGCCGGGCCCGAGCGCCGAGGACCTCGCCCGCTCGCTCGCCTGCGAGGGCGTGGCCGCCGACCACAAGGCGCTTCCCGCCGGGCGCCGGACGCCGGGCGAGACCTTCCTCGCCGAGGCGAAGGAGTTCGGCTCCGACCTGCTGATCAAGGGCGCCTACACCCAGAGCCGACTGCGGCAGATGATCTTCGGCGGCCCGACGAGCCACCTGCTCACCCACGCCGACCTGCCGATGCTGATGGCGCACTGACGGCGTGTGCCGCGCGCGAAGCGGGAACCTCGACCGTTCGCCCGACGTTCGCGCCTCGCCGGCCATCCCGGTCGAGTGAGGGGCTGACGACAGTGATCCGAGCTTGTCTGATCGCGCTCGCGATGGGTGCGACCTCCGTTGCGGCGCAGGCCGTGGAATCCTTCGCGCGCTACCAGGGCACCGTCGAGGCCCGCGACGCCGACACGCTGACGATCCGGCGCGCGGCCGGCGGGTCCGTCACCGTCCTAATGAACGTGAAGACGCGCCTGTTCATCGCGACCGCAGGCCGCCTCCGCGACATCAAGCCGGAGAGCTACGTCAGCATCGTCTCGGTGCCCGGCGCCGACGGCAAGCCGAAGCCGATCAAGGTCGCGATCTACTCGCCGTCCGAGCGCGGCTTCGAGGCCGGCACCAAGCCCTGGGACGCGGCCCCCGACGCGCGGCTCACCGCGGGCTGGATCGGCGGCCTGTCGCTCGATCCGCCTCGGCAGGTCGAGCTGGTCTACGACGGCGGCAGCAAGTCCTTCACCATCCCGCCCGGGACGCCGACGGCGCAGATCGCCCCGGGCGAGAGGGCTCTGCTCGTGCCCGGCGCCGACGTCGTGGTGCTCGCGCGCACCGACGCCGACGGTCTCGTCAACGCCGACCTCGTCGCGGTCGGCCGCGCGGGAACCGAGCCGACGCTGTGACATCGCGCACAGCGCGACGCCGCCGGCCGGTTCGGGCCGGCGGCCCGTGAGCGCGGGCATGGCGCCGGGACGCGCGCCCGCGCTACATCGCCCGGCATGACCGATTTCCTCCTCGATTCCCGGCTCGCCGCCGACACCGTGCCGGTCGGCGACCTCGGCCTCTGCTCCGTCCTGCTGATGGACGATTCCCGCTTCCCGTGGCTGATCCTGGTGCCGCGCCGGGCTAATTTGAGCGAGCTCACCGATCTCGCCGCCGAGGATGCCGCCGCCCTGTGGCGGGAGGTCCACCTCGCCACCGGGGTGATGCTGGCGCTGGCCAAGCCCGACAAGGTCAACGTCGCGACGCTCGGCAACGTGGTGGCGCAGCTCCACGTCCACGTGGTCGGGCGCTTCCTGTCGGACCCGGCCTGGCCCGGCCCGGTCTGGGGCTTCGAGGCGAGAAAGCCGTATCCGCACCATGCCCGCGCGCAGCTCGCCGAGCGGGCCGGCGCCCTGTTCGCAACAGCCTGAGGTGGCGATGACCGACCCCTTCGCCACGCTGGGCTTCACGCAGAGCCGGCTCGTCCGCCATTCCTCGGAGCAGGCGGAGGACGCGGTGCCGCCCCCCGACGCGCCGGGCACCCGGCTGGTGCTCCTGGCCGGCGACGCGCTCGTGCTTCGGGGCGGGAGTGCGATCCTGGAGGCCGAGGACGGCGTCCGCGCGAACCCCCTGATCACCCAGGAGCGGATCTTCCTCGGGCATCTCGACGGGCGGCCGATCTTCGCGGCGGTGGCGGCGCCGGAGGCGGCCGAGGCCTATGCCGGCGACGGCTTCCGGACGCTCGACCTGCGCACCATCGCCACCGAGGGCGCCGTGCCGCAGGACGAGCTCGGCCTGCTCGCCACCGCGAAGTCGATGCTCGGCTGGCACGCGCGCAACCGCTTCTGCGCCAATTGCGGCACGCAGACCCTGGTCCGCGCCGGCGGCTTCCGGCGGGAATGCCCGACCTGCGCCGCCCATCACTTCCCTCGCACCGACCCGGTGGTGATTATGCTGATCCGCCGCGGCGAACGCTGCCTGCTCGGGCGCGGCCCGCACTTCAAGGAGGGGATGTACTCCTGCCTCGCCGGCTTCCTCGAGCCCGGCGAGACGATCGAGGCCGCGGTCGCGCGCGAATCCTACGAGGAGACGCGGGTGCGGGTCGGCGCGGTCGGCTATCACACCTCGCAGCCCTGGCCGTTCCCGTCCTCGCTGATGATCGGCTGCACGGCGGAAGCGCTGGACGAGACCATCGTCACCGACCCGACCGAGCTCGCCGACGCCCGCTGGTTCGACCGCGCCGAGGTGCTGGCAATGCTGGAGCGGCGCCACCCGGACAACCTCTTCGCCCCACCGGCGATGGCGATCGCGCACGTGCTGATGCGCGCCTTCGTCGAGGGGCGGGCCTGAGGGCCGAAACCCGTCGTCTCGCCGCGCCGGGCAGACCACCTGACACGCGGATCGGAACGGGCTCCGCGAACGCGCTTGCAGGTTTCCTGCTCGTCGATCAGCTCGCGATCTTCTCAAGGCGCCCGAGACCTTGGAGAAGATCCTCGAACCGGGCCGCCGGCAGCGCCTTGGCGTACAGGAATCCCTGACCCTGCTTGCAGCCCATCTCGAGCAGCCGCGCCTCCTGGTCCGACGTCTCGATTCCTTCTGCGATGATGTCCAATCCGATGTCGTTCCCGATCTGGATGATGGAGCGCACGATCGCCGCATCGTGCTGATCGGTCATCAGGTCCCGGACGAATCCGCGATCGATCTTGAGGCGGGTCAGAGGGAAACGCTTGAGCGAGCTCAAGGAGGCGTAGCCGGTGCCGAAATCGTCGAAGGATATGCCGACTCCGCGACGATGCAGGTCGCGAAACGGGCGGAGGACAGGCTCGTCGACCTTCAGGAAGATCGTTTCCGTGATTTCCAGCTCCAGCATCTCCGGGCTCAGCCGGTGCCGCTGGAGAGCGTCGGCGACATCCGACGTCAGCGTCCCTGACCGGACCTGGGCGGTAAACAGGTTGACGCCCATTTTCCGGATCGGGAGCCCTGCGTCGCGCCAAGCCGCCATCTGCCGGCAGGCTTCGTCGAGGATCCAGCGTCCGACCTCGAGTGCCAGGGGGTGCTCCTCGAGCTGGGACAGGAAGGCGCCCGGAAACAGCAGACCGCGTTCGGGGTGCTGCCATCGCAGGAGGGCCTCCGCACCGTTGATGCGCCTGGTATCCAGAGCCACCTGCGGTTGGTAGTGGAGCACGAACTTACCGGCCGCGACCGCCCTGCGCAACTCCGACTGCAGCGCCAGTCGCGAAAGCAGCGCGCTCCGCATGTCGGGCTGAAACAACCGGAAGCGACGCTTGCCGTCCTGTTTCGCGCGAAAGAGCGCCAAGTCCGCATTGCCGACGAGCTCGCCTGCCGACAGGCCCTGCGTCGGGCTGATGGCGCCTCCGATGCTGGCGCCCAGGTGGAAGGTATGACCTAAGACGCAGAACGGTGCCGCGAAGGCGTCGAGAAGCGCGGCGGCACTGGCTGCGACCTGCAGGGGATCGGTGGCGCCCGGCAGCATCACCGCGAACTCATCGCCGCCGAACCTGGCGACGATCGCATCCTGATCGAGCCAGGCCGGCAGACGGATGGCGAGGGTTTGGAGCACGGCATCACCGGTGCCGTGCCCCCAGCTGTCGTTCACCTCCTTGAATCCATCGAGGTCGAGCATGAGGACGCACGTGGCCTGACCGGCGGCGAGCCTCGCGTCGAGCGTCTCTTCGAAGGAAGCGCGGTTGGGCAATCCGGTGAGCGTGTCGTGATGCGCGAGCCTGACCAGATGCTCGTCGCGGGCGCGCCATTCCGAGATGTCGCGCATGATCGCCCCGAAGCCGAGGCCGAAGCGGTCTCTCCAGATCGACAACGTGAACTCGGCCGGAAACTCGCTGCCGTCGCGACGTCTGGCGGTGACCTCGATCGTTCGACCGGCCATCCGGGAGGGCTCGTTGCGGGCGATGCGCGCCAAACCCGCCGCGTGGCTGGCGCGAAACCGTTCGGGAACGACGAGATCGACGTTTTGGCCCAGCATCGCGCCGGGTCCGTATCCGAAGAGCGCCTCGGCCGCCTCGTTCACGAAGGTGATCCGACCGGTGCCGTCGTTGGCGATGAACGCATACGTGGCGGCCCGCGCGAGTCCCACGGCGCCGGCCAACGCGGTCTCCGACGAGACGGGGTCGTGAGAACCGAATGCTTGCTCGGTCGCGTCGATGTCGGTCATCACTTCAGCTCAATGGAATCCACGCATTGCGAAGAAGCAATATGTTACGTTAATCGGATCGAATTAAACTTGTGTTACAGTCAATCCAATCGATTAAAAACGACTGGATGCTGATTTTACTCCTAGAAGAACTGTGGTTTTGGGTGCGCAAACCGCGCCGAACACACTCGGAGCGCACGGCCCATGAACGCCCGTTTCCGAGCGCAGCAATCGGCTGCTGCGGCTGCAGCGGGCCGAGTCAGACCATGCCTCAAATCTCGATCGCCCGGCGCCCGCCCATCCCGGCGGGATCGAGGGCGACGCTCTTGATCACCGCGTGGACGGGGCGGCCGACCGCGAGGTCGAGGTCGCGCACGGCGGCCCCGGTCAGGCGGGCCGCGAGCACCGCCCCGCCGCACGCCACCTCGACCATCACCGCGTTGCCCGCCGGGATCAGCGCCGCGACCCGGCCGGAGAGGATGTTGCGCGCGCTGAGGCCCGACGGCACCGCGGTCGCGATCAGCACGTCGCGGGCCGGCACGCGCACCCGCACGACGCTGCCGATCGCGCGCGGCAGGAGCGGGACGAGCAGCCGCCCGGCCGCACCTTCGAGCCGGGTCAGGCCGGCCGCCGGGTCGTGCCCGGCGACCGTCATGTCGAGCAGCGCGCCGGCCTCGGCCTCGTGGACCGGGACGAGGTCGGCCCGGCGCAGGATCGCCTCCGCCGGGCCCGCGGCGGCGACGCGGCCGGCCTCCAGCACCACCACGGTGTTGGCGAGCCGCGCGACCTCGCCGACCGCGTGGCTGACGTAGACGATCGGGATCCCGGCCTCGTCGCGCAGGCGCTCGATATAGGGAAGGATCTCGCCCTTGCGCGCCTCGTCCAGCGCCGCCAGCGGCTCGTCCATCAGCAGCAGGCGGGGTCTCGCCAGCAGCGCCCGGCCAATGGCGACGCGCTGGCGCTCGCCGCCGGAGAGCCCCGCGGGCTGCCGGTCGAGCAGGTGGCCGATGCCGAGCATGTCGACCACGGCGTCGTGCTCGGCCCGTTCCGCCCGGCGGCCCGCGAAGAAGCGGCCGTAGCCGAGGTTGCTCCGCACGCTGAGGTGGGGAAACAGGCGGGCATCCTGGAACACCAGCCCGATCCGGCGCCGGTGCACCGGCAGGGCGATGCGCCGGTCGGTGTCGACCAGCGTCTCGCCGGCGACGACGATGCGGCCGCGATCGGGCCGGCTCAACCCGGCGATCAGGTCGATCAGCGTGGTCTTGCCCGAGCCCGAGCGCCCGAACAGGGCGGTGAGCCCGGCCCCGGCGGCGAAGGCGGCGTCGAGCGTGAAGGCGCCCCGGCGCAGGGCGACGGCGACGTCGAGCGTCATGCCGGGCGGCTCGATCGGCGCGGACCGGCGTTGTGCAGCGATACCCTCACGGAAGGCCGCGCATGATCACCGTCCACCACCTGGAGAACAGCCGCTCGCAGCGGGTGCTCTGGCTGCTCGAGGAGCTCGGCCTGGACTACACGGTGAAGCGCTACGCCCGGGACCGCGAGACGATGCTGGCGCCGCCGGCGTTGCGGGCGATCCACCCGCTCGGCAAGTCGCCGGTGATCACCGACGGCGACATCGTGGTGGCCGAGTCCGGTGCCATCGTCGAATACCTCACCGCCCGCTGCGGCGGCGCGCTGGTGCCTGCGCCGGGCACGGAAGCGCATCGCCGCTACATCTATTGGCTCCATTACGCCGAAGGCTCGGCGATGCCGCCGCTGCTGCTGAAGCTGGTGTTCTCCCGGCTGGCGCCGGGCAGTCCCGCCCTGCTGCGCCCCCTCGCGAGGGGGATCGCCAAGGCGGTGACGGCCAAGTTCGTCGACCCGGAGCTGCGCCGCCACGCCGCCTATTGGGAGGAGGAGCTGTCCGCCCGGCCGTGGTTCTGCGGCGCGGACTTCACCGCCGCCGACATCCAGATGAGCTTTCCCCTCGAAGCCTTCGCCGCGCGCGGCACCGGAGCCGGCGCCGAGCTGACCGGCTGGCTCGCTCGCATCCATGCCCGCCCGGCCTACAAGCGGGCGCTCGAGCGCGGCGGGCCGTACGCCTACGCGTGAGGTGCGGCTGTGGGGCTTTCCCCTCCCCCCTTTGAGGGGGAGGATGCTCCTGGGATGCGGCGGGGATTCCATCACCCCGCCCCCAGCTTCCGGCCGATGCGGCGGGCCAGCACCTCCGAGAGCAGCAGCGCGGTCATCGACAGGGCGACCGAGATCAGCGTCAGGCGCAAGGCGCCGGCCTCGCCGCCCGGCACCTGCGTCAAGGTGTAGATCGCCGAAGGCAGCGTCTGGGTCTCGCCGGGAATGTTCGAGACGAAGGTGATGGTGGCGCCGAACTCGCCCATCGCCTTGGCGAAGGCGAGCACCGCGCCGGCGAGGATGCCGGGCAGGCTCAACGGCAGCGTCACCGTGAGGAACACCGCGATCGGCCGGGCGCCCAGCGTCGCGGCCGCCTGCTCGAGCCGGGCGTCCACCGCCTCGATCGACAGGCGCATCGCCCGCACCATCAGCGGGAAGCCCATCACCGCGCAGGCGAGCGCCGCCCCGGTCCAACGGAAGGCGAACACGATGCCCGCCTCGGCGAGCCACGCGCCGACGAGGCCGCGTCGCCCGAGGGTCAGGAGCAGCAGGTAGCCGGTCACGACCGGCGGCAGGATCAGCGGCAGGTGCACGAGGCCGTCGAGGACGGCGCGACCCGGAAACGTGCGCTTGGCGAGCAGCCAGGCCACCAGCAGGCCGGGCCCGAGGCTCGCAAGCGTCGCGACGGCGGCCACCTTCAGGCTCAGTGCCACCGCGGTCCACTCGTCGGGCGTCAGGTCGAGCAAGGATGGCGCGTCCCGTCCGGGCGCCGCGGATCGTCGCGTCCCCTCACGCCGCAGGCTTGGACGCGGACGATGCCGCGCGCAAGCCGCTCAGGCGTCGAACTCGTCTCCGCGGGGCTTCGCGTCCTCGGCGCGGTGCAGTCGGCTCAGCAGCACGAGGAGCTGGCCCGGCAGGGGCGTGTCGAGGGCTTCGGCCCCGAGCAACGTGTCGCGGGCGCGGACCGGTTGGCGACGGCGGCGCGAGACGCCGTTAAGGACGACCGGCCGACGAACGGATGGTCTCGAATTGGTCACGCGGACGCACCCTCGATGGTCGAACGACTCGGACGACGCGGAGAAGTGACCGAAAACGCTGCACGGTAACCCCGGTTCCGGGGGTCCATATGATGAACGGGTAAACAATCTGCCGCATTGCCAGGCGATTTTGCCGCGGTTGCCGACCTTGGCCATCGCGGGACCGGACGGGCCACAACATTTCCGCCGCGGACTGCGCCACACGTCGCGGAACGCGGCCGAGGGTGGTAAGGCCGGCCATGCTCGAAGGCCTGCACCCGAACCGCCCGACCCACGTCCTGCAGCTGATGACCGACGAGCGGTCGGCGCGCACGATGACCGACCTGCTCGGCGAGATGTTCGACCCGACCGAGACGGCGGTCGCCGCCTTCGAGGCGGAGGACGGGGTGACGTGGCGGCTGGAAGCCTACTTCGCCGACGCGCCGGACGAGGATTTCATCCGCGACCTGATCCGCCCCGTGGTCGGCGCGCAGGCGGACGCGGCGGAGTTCCGCACCATCGACCAGAAGGACTGGGTCCGCGCCTCGCTCGAAGGCCTCGTGCCCGTGCGGGCCGGCCGCTTCCGCATCCACGGCTCGCACGACCGCGCCACCGTGCGGCCGAACGAGCTCGCCATCGAGATCGAGGCGGCGCTCGCCTTCGGCACCGGCCATCACGGCACCACGCTCGGCTGCCTCAAGGCGCTGGTCGACGTGCTGAAGCGCGGGCGCCCCGGCCGGGTGCTCGACGTCGGCACCGGCACCGGCATCCTCGCCTTCGCCGCCGCCAAGGCTCTGCGCCGGCCGGTGATCGCCGGCGACCTCGACGGCGAGGCGGTCAGGACCGCCCGCGCCAACGCCCATGCCAACGGCCTCGGGCCGTACCTCAAGCTCTACGAGGCGCCCGGCGTGCGCAACGCCCTGGCCGCGCGGCCGCGCCACTTCGACGTGGTCTTCGCCAACATCCTCGCGCGCCCGCTGCGGCGGCTCGCGCCGACGCTGTCGGCCGTGGTGGCCGAGGGCGGCGTGCTGGTGCTCTCGGGCCTGATCGAGCGCGACGTCGCCGGCGTGCTCTCGGCCTACCGCCACCGCGGTTTCCATCTCGCTTCGAAGGGCACGATCGAGGGCTGGGTCGCCCTGGTGCTCCGCCGCGGCGGGGCGGCGCCGCGGCCGCTCGCCCGTGGCGCGCGCGGCGGTTTTCCGCATCGCTGAACCGAACGCGGGCGCCCGCATTTTCCCGGCATGACCGACACGCCCGCGAAACCGCCCGCCGATCCGATCACCGAAGGCGCCCGCGCCCGCAGCCACGGCCGCCCGAAGGATGCATGTCCCTACCCGGTCGGGTCCGATGCGCGCAGAGCCTGGCTCGAAGGCTACGACGGCACACCCGGCGATCGCGCTCCCGACCCGCCGATGGATGGCGGCTGAGATCGCATCGATACCCGCTGAGGTCGGTTGCCCGCCGACCCGCGCCGGCGATACCTTGGCCGGATGAGCCGCACCCGCTTCCAGACCTTCGACGATTCGAGCCACCGCAAGGCGGCAGAGCGCGTCGCCGCCCTTCGTGCCGCCCTTCGGGAAGCCGGCGTCGACGGCTTCGTCGTGCCGCGGGCCGACGAGCACCAGTCCGAATACGTCCCGGCCAATGCCGAGCGTCTCGCCTGGCTGACCGGGTTCACCGGCTCGGCCGGCACCGCCGTGATCCTGGCGGATGCCGCGGCGCTGTTCGTCGACGGACGCTACACCCTGCAGGCGCCGGAACAGGTCGATCCCGGCGTGGTCGCGATCGTGCCGCTCGCCGAGAGCACCGCCGAGGCCTGGATCGCCCGGACGCTGCGGCGCGGCGCGGTGCTCGGCTACGATCCCTGGCTGCACACGCCCGATGGCGTCGCCCGCCTGGAACGCGCGGCCGCCAAGGCCGGCGCGGAGGTGAAGGCGCTCTCCGAGAACCCGGTGGACGCGGTCTGGGCCGGGCGACCGAAGCCTCCGGCCGGACGCGTCGCCGCCCATCCGCTGGATTTCGCCGGAGAGGCCGCGAGCGAGAAGATCGCGCGCATCCGCGCCGAGCTCGAGACCGGCCAGTGCGATGCGCTGGTGATCTCCGATCCGCACAACCTCGCCTGGGCGTTCAACCTGCGCGGGGCCGACGTCGGCCACACGCCGCTCGCGCTCGGCTACGCCGTCCTGCCGCGCGAGGGCCGGCCGCGGCTCTTCCTCGCCTCCGGCGACGTGACGGCGGAGGCGCGCGACGCGCTCGGACCGATCGCCGACATCGACGGGCGCGACGCGTTCGAGCCGGCGCTCGGCGAGCTCGCGGGCAAGCGCGTGCGCCTCGATGCGGCGACGGGCGCGGTCGCGCTGAAGGAGCGCGTCGCGGCGGTGGGCGGCACCGCCGACGTCGGCCCGGACCCGATCACCGCGATGAAGGCGGTGAAGAACCAGGCCGAGATCGCCGGCGCCCGCGCCGCGCACCGGCGCGACGGGGCGAGCGTGGTGCGCTTCCTCGCCTGGCTCGACGGGCAGGACGCGCCGAGCGAGATCGCCGCGGTGGAGGCGCTGGAGGATTTTCGCGCGGCCGGCGGGGATCTGCGCGACGTCTCGTTCCCCACGATCTCCGGCTCCGGGCCGAACGGGGCGATCGTGCATTATCGGGTGACGCGCGCCACCGACCGGAGGGTGGCGCCGGGCGAGCTGTTCCTGATCGATTCGGGTGCCCAGTACCTGGACGGCACCACCGACATCACCCGCACGGTGGCGGTGGGCGCGCCGAGCGCGGAGATGCGCGATCGTTACACCCGCGTGCTGCGCGGCCACGTCGCCATCGGCCGCGCGGTCTTCCCCAAGGGCACCACCGGCGCGCAGATCGACACCCTGGCGCGCCTGCCGCTCTGGGAGGCCGGCCTCGACTTCGACCACGGCACCGGCCACGGCGTCGGCGCCTTCCTGTCGGTGCACGAAGGCCCGCAGCGCATCGCCAAGACCGGGACGGTGGCGCTCGAGCCGGGCATGATCCTCTCCAACGAGCCGGGCTATTACCGGGCGGGCGCCTACGGCATCCGCATCGAGAACCTCGTCCTCGTCGAGCCCCGCACGGTGCCCGGCGGCGAGCGCCCGGTGCTCGGCTTCGAGACCCTGACGCTCGTCCCCTACGATCGCCGCCTGATCGTGCCGGAGATGCTGAGCCCGGACGCGCGCGCCTGGGTCGACGCCTATCACGCCCGCGTCCGCGACGTGTTGTCCGCAGACCTCGACCCGGAGACGCGGGCCTGGCTGGAGCGGGCGACGGCGGCGTTGAGCAGCGGGTCCTAAAGAGTTCGAACGATCGAACCGCGCATCCGCGGGAACATCCAGCCTGACGCGGGTCCCCTCTCCCGCGTGGGGGAGCCGCTTCGCGCTTCGAATGCGCGATCCGGCGGCGCCTCCGTTCCAACCTGTCGCACGCCGACGATTTTACCCTCCGCCGGTTCGGGCCTATGAGGATGGCGGCGTGAAACCGTCGTCGTCGGTCGCGCGATAAGGACCGCATGATCCGCGCAGCCGCCCTCCTCCTGTCCCTGCTCGCGTGGCCGGTCGCGGCCCAGGGCTTCAAGCCGCCGGCCGACCTCGTGCGGGCGAGCCTCGCGGCGGAGCCCGCGGCGGTGGCGGGGGCCACGCCGTTCACCGTCGCCATCCGCATGGCGATGAAGCCGGGCTGGCACGTCTACTGGCGCAATCCCGGCGATTCCGGCCTGCCGCCGGAGGTGACCTGGACGCTGCCGGCGGGCTTCTCGGCCTCGGCGATCCAGTGGCCGGCGCCGCACCGCATCCCGATCGCGACGCTGATGAACTTCGGCTACGAGGGGGAGGCGATCCTGCTCGTGCGGGTCACGCCGCCGCCGAGCCTCGACCCGGCCGCGCCGGTGACGCTGGCGGGCAAGCTCACCTATCTCGTGTGCGAGACGGAGTGCATTCCCGGCTCGGCCGATCTCGCCCTGACGCTGCCGGTCGCGCGCGAGGCCACGGCCGATCCCGGCAACGTCGACCTGTTCGCCCGCGCCCGCGCCGCCCTGCCCAAGCGCGCGCCGTGGCCGGTGCGGCTGTCGAGCCAGGGCGACCGGCTCGCCCTCGACCTCGAGGCTCCGGGCCTCGCCGCGGACACGGTCCGCGCGGTGGCGTTCTTCCCCTATTCCGAGACGGCGATCGACAACGCCGCGCCGCAGCCCTTCACCGTTGACGCTTCGGGCCTCCACCTGACGCTGACCCGCGCGACGCCCGCCGACCCCGCGCCCGAATCGCTGCCCGGCGTGCTGGCGATCGACGAGGACACCGGCGGGGGCCTCGTTCGGCAGGCCTTCGCGCTCGGCGAGGAGGCGCCGCTCGCCGGCGGCAGCGCGATGCCGATCGCGGCGCCGGCGGTGGCGCGCACCGACCCGGCCGAGGCGCTGACCCTGTGGACCGCGGCCGGCCTCGCGCTGCTCGGCGGCCTGATCCTCAACCTGATGCCCTGCGTCTTCCCGGTGCTGTCGATCAAGGTGCTGAGCCTGGTGAGGCATTCCGGCGAGGCGCCGGCGCGGGTCCGGCTGCACGGGCTCGCCTACACCGCGGGGGTGCTGGCGGCCTTCCTGGCGCTGGCCGCGCTGCTGATCGCCCTGAAGGCGGGCGGCGCCGGGATCGGCTGGGGCTTCCAGCTGCAATCGCCGACCGTGGTGGCGGCGCTGGCCTACCTGCTCTTCGCCATGGGCCTGAGCCTGTCGGGCATGCTTCACCTCGGCGGGCGGCTGTCCGGGCTCGGCGACGGGCTGACCCGGCGGGCCGGGCTCCAGGGCTCGTTCTTCACCGGCGTGCTCGCGACGGTCGTGGCGACGCCGTGCACCGCCCCGTTCATGGGCTCGGCCGTGGGCTTCGCGCTGACGCAGTCGACCGCTGCCGGCCTCGTCGTGTTCGCGAGCCTCGGCCTCGGCCTCGCCCTGCCCTTCCTGGCGCTCACCCTGTGGCCGCCGGCGCTGCGCGCGCTGCCCCGACCCGGCGCGTGGATGGACGTGCTGAAGCAGGCCCTCGCCTTCCCGATCTACGCCACGGTCGCCTGGCTGGTCTGGGTGCTGGCGCAGCAGGTCGGGCCGCAGGGCCTGCTCGCGGCGCTGATCGGGCTGGTGCTGATGGGCTTCGCCGCCTGGGCGTGGGAGCTCGGCCGCGACGCGCGGCTGGTCCGGGCGCAGCTCGCCCGCGGCCTCGCGGTGCTCGCCGTCGCCGGCGTGGCGGGGCTCGCCCTCACCCTCGATCACGACCGCGTCGCACCGGGGGCTCAGGCCCGGGCCGAGGGGATCGAGCCGTTCACGCAGGCCCGCCTCGACGCGCTGCTGGCGAGCGGCCGGCCGGTCTTCGTCGACATGACGGCGGCGTGGTGCATCACCTGCCAGGTCAACGAGCGCACCTCGCTCGGGACGGCGGCGGTCGGCGCGGCGATGCGCGCGCGCGACGTCACGTATCTCAAGGGCGACTGGACCAACCAGAACCCGGAGATCACCCGCCTGCTCGAGCGCCACGGCCGGAGCGGCGTGCCACTCTACCTGCTCTACGCGGGTGCCGGAGAGCCGACGGTGCTGCCGCAGATCCTCACCGAGGGGACGATGCTGAGCGCGCTGGACGCCGTGAAGGCGACGGGCCGCAGCGCGAAGCTCGACGGCGGGGGGACGAAGGTCCCCTGAAGCTTGGTAAAAATATAATTTTCGTAGGACTGAAATCACTTCAGTGTGCGCGACGGCTCCCTCTCCCATGGGGAAAGGGTTGGGGTGAGGGGCGTGACCGACCCGGATGACTCACGCCCCTCATCCTGTCCTTCTCCCCATGAAAGAAGGGACCCACGGCAGGTCGCGGATCGTTGCGATCGCTTGAGCCGTCCACCGAAAGCCGAACTCAATCCTCGCCCGAGAACGTCTCGTCGAAGGCGTACCCCGAGCCGCGGACGGTGCGGATCGGGTCGGTCTCGCCGGCGCGGTTCAGGGCCTTGCGCAGGCGGCCGACATGCACGTCGACGGTGCGCTCGTCGATGTAGACGTCGTGGCCCCATACGCCGTCGAGGAGCTGCTCGCGGGAATAGACCCGGCCGGGGCTCTGCATCAGGAACTCGAGCAGCTTGAACTCGGTCGGCCCGAGGTGGATCTCGCCGCCGGCCCGGCGCAGGCGATGGCTGTCGCGGTCGAGCTCGATGTCGCCGGCTTCCAGCAGGTTCGCGACGTGGCTGGGCTTGGCGCGCCGCAGCAGCGCGCGGACGCGCGCCAGCAGTTCCGGCACGGAGAACGGCTTGACGATGTAGTCGTCGGCCCCCGTCCCGAGGCCGCGGATGCGGTCGCCCTCCTCGCCGCGGGCGGTAAGCATGATGACCGGCAGGGACACCGTCTCGCGCCGCGCCCGCACCCGGCGGCACAGCTCGATTCCCGAGAGCCCCGGCAGCATCCAGTCCAGCAGGATCAGGTCGGGCACCTGCTCCTGCAGGCGCAGCTCGGCCTCGTCGCCGCGGGCGGCGGAATCGACCTCGAAGCCCTCGGCTTCGAGGTTGTAGCGCAGGAGGGTGGTCAGCGCCTCCTCGTCCTCGACGATCAGGATCCGCGTACGCATGCAGGGCACTCCCGGGCGGACCGCCCGACTTTCTCATCCATCGCCACGGACCTCCCTCCCCCTGAAGCGGGTCGGGAGAGGGGAGCGCCGTATCCGGAGCGGTCGCTCCCCTCTCCCGACCCCCGCTCACGCGAGGCCCACCCTCCCCGCGCAGAGGAGGAGGGGAGGAGACGGCAGCCCTCAGGCGCCCGGTGCCACCGTCGCGTAGTTCGAGGCGTCGTTCTTCGGGCGGTCGCCCGCGAGGTTCTCGCCGGTGGACAGGTAGTGGATCGTCTCGGCGA
Organism: Methylobacterium sp. E-025; assembly: GCF_022829705.1. Taxonomy (NCBI): domain Bacteria; kingdom Pseudomonadati; phylum Pseudomonadota; class Alphaproteobacteria; order Hyphomicrobiales; family Methylobacteriaceae; genus Methylobacterium; species Methylobacterium sp. E-025. The sequence goes on along the minus strand of NZ_JAKSYR010000071.1, from coordinate 59,698 downwards.
TGTTGGTGGTGTGGTCGCCGATGCGCTCGACGTTCTTGGCGCAGAACAGAAGATGCGTGCAGAACGAGATGTTGCGCGGGTCTTCCATCATGTAGGTCAGCAGCTCGCGGAACAGCGAGTTGTACAGCGCGTCGATCTCGCCGTCCCGCTCCCACACGTTGTGGGCCGCGTTGACGTCGCGGCTGGCATAGGCGTCGAGCACGTCCTTGAGCTGCTCCTGGACGAGGTCGCTCATGTGCTGCACGCCGAGCACGATCTTCTGGGCCTGGGCCTGGTCGCTGATCGCGACGACGCGCTTGGCGATGTTCTTGGCGAGGTCGCCGATGCGCTCGAGGTCGCCCGAGACGCGGATCGCCGAGATCGTCTCGCGCAGGTCGATCGCCATCGGCTGGCGCCGGGCGATGAGCAGCACCGCGCGCTCCTCGATCTCGCGCTGCAGCGTGTCGAGGCGCTTGTCGGCGACGATCACCGCCTGGGCGAGCTGGGTGTCGCGGCGGACGAGCGCGTCGGTCGCCTCGGTCATCATCTTCTCGGCGACGCCGCCCATCTCGGAGATCGAGCGGCGCAGGTCTTCGAGGTCGGTGTCGTAGGACGTGACGATGTGGCCGGGCATGGGCGTGGGTCCTCGAACGATCCGGGTGCGGCTCAGCCGAAGCGGCCGGTGATGTAGTCCTGGGTCTGGCGCACCGTCGGGTTCATGAAGATGCGGTTGGTCGGGCCGACCTCGATGACCTCGCCGAGATACATGAAGGCGGTGAACTGCGAGATGCGGGCCGCCTGCTGCATGTTGTGCGTCACGATGACGATCGTGAACTCGCTGCGCAGCTGCTCGATCAGCTCCTCGATGCGGCCGGTCGAGATCGGGTCGAGGGCCGAGGTCGGCTCGTCGAACAGGATCACCTCCGGGCTCTGGGCCACCGTGCGGGCGATGCACAGGCGCTGCTGCTGGCCGCCGGAGAGGCCCATGCCGGACTGCTTGAGCTTGTCCTTCACCTCGTCCCACAGCGCGGACTTGCGCAGGGCCGATTCGACGCGGCCGTCGAGCTCGGACTTCGGCAGCTTCTCGTAGAGCCGCAGGCCGAAGGCGACGTTGTCGTAGATCGACATCGGGAACGGCGTCGGCTTCTGGAACACCATGCCGATGCGCGAGCGCAGCTCGTTCAGGTCCACGCCGGAATCAAGGATGTTCTGGCCGTCGAGCAGCACCTGCCCCTCGGCGCGCTGCTCCGGGTACAGGCTGTAGATCCGGTTGAAGGTGCGCAGCAGGGTCGACTTCCCGCAGCCCGAGGGGCCGATCAGCGCGGTCACCTGCCGGTCGTGGAAGTCGAGGTTGATGTTCTTCAGGCTGTGGAACTGGCCGTAGTAGAAGTTCAGGGCCTGGGCGCTGATGCGGATCGGCGCGTGCTCGTCGGCCGGGTTGCGGCCGTCGAACCGGGTGGCGTTGATCGCGGGAGCGGCGTTCATCGTCGTGTTCCTCGTGGATGCCGGCGGCGGATCAGCGGGCGCGCTGCGGCTTGATGACGAAGCGGGCGACGACCGAGAGCAGCAGGATCGTCATGGTGATCAGGAGCGCGCCGGCCCAGGCGAGCTGCTGCCAGTTCGGGTAGGGCGAGAGGGCGAACTGGTAGATCATCACCGGCAAGTTCGCGACGCCGCCCATCAAGTCCGGGCTGAACCACGAGTTGTTGTTGAGCGCCGTGAACAGGAGCGGCGCGGTCTCGCCGGCGATGCGCGCCAGCGCGAGGATGATGCCGGTGACGATGCCGGCCGAGGCCGCCCGCCAGGTTACGCTGCGGATCACCGTCGACATCGGGGCGCCGAGCGCCACGCCGGCCTCGCGCAGCGTGCCGGGGACGAGGCGCAGCATGTCCTCGGTGGTGCGCACGATCACAGGGGTCGCGATGATCGCCAGCGCGACGCCGCCGGCCCAGCCGGAATAGGTCCCCATCGGCCGCACCATCAGGGTGTAGACGAACAGGCCGATCAGGATCGAGGGAGCCGAAAGCAGGATGTCGTTGAGGAAGCGGATCACCTCGGCGAGCTTCGAGCCGCGGCCGTACTCGGCGAGGTAGGTGCCGGCCATCAGCCCGATCGGCGTGGCGATGAGGATGCCGATGCCGGTGAGCACGAGGCTGCCGAGGATGGCGTTGGCGATGCCACCGCCTTCCGAGCCGGGGCCGGGGGTCGGCTGGGTGAACAGCAGCGGCGAGAATCCGCGCGCCCCCTCGACGATGAGCATCAGCAGGATCGAGCCGAGGACGAAGGCGCCGAGCACGGTGGCCGCCAGGCAGGCGATCCGCAGCGCGCGGTCGGCGACCCGGCGGCTGCCGCGGATGCGGGCCGGCTTCAAGGCCGGCGCCGGACGGATCGTGTTGGGAGCGTCCATGGCGGGTCCCTCAGGCGACCTTGACGCGGCGCGTCAGGAAGCGGGCGATGATCAGGACGACGAAGGTGATCGCGAACAGGATGCAGCCGAGCGCCATCAGCGAGTTCAGCTGCAGGCCGTCGGCCTCGTTGAACTCGTTGGCGATGCGCGAGGCGATGGTCGAGCCGGGATCGAACACCGAGGCCGAGAGGCGGTTGGCGTTGCCGACCACGAAGGTCACCGCCATGGTCTCGCCGAGGGCGCGCCCGAGGCCGAGCATGATCGCGCCGATGATCGAGACCGAGGCCTGCGGCAGCAGCACGTGGCGGACCACCTCCCAGGTGGTGCAGCCGATGCCGTAGGCGCTCTCGCGCAGGATCGTCGGGATCTGGTCGAGCATGTCGCGGGCGATTGAGGCCACGAACGGCACGATCATGATCGCCAGGATGATGCCGGCGGTGAGCACGCCGACGCCCGAGGGCACGCGGGCGTAGAGCAGCGTGCCGACGATCGGCATGCCCTCGACCAGGTTCGACACCGGCATCTGCACGAATCGGGCGAAGAGCGGCGCGAAGATGAACAGGCCCCACATGCCGTAGATGATGCTGGGCACGGCGGCGAGCAGCTCGATCGTCATGCCGACGGGCTTGCGCGCCCAGCCGGGGCAGAGCTGCGTCAGGTAGATCGCGATGCCGAGCGAGATCGGCACGCCGATCACCAGGGCGAGCACCGCGGAGGCGAGCGTTCCGGTGACGGCGACCAGGGCGCCGTACTGCTCGGTGCCGATGTTCCAGGCGCTCGAGGTGAGGAAGCCGAAGCCGAACTCGCGGAAGGCGGGCCAGCCGCCGTAGAGGATTGAGCCGAGGATGCCGGCGAGCACCAGCAGCACCAGCAGGGCCGAACCGTAGGCGGCGGCGCGGAACAGGGCGTCGAGGCCCTTGCTCGGCCCCTTGCGCAGGCGCGCGCCCGAGGCGGCGCGCGTCACGGCGATCTGTTCAGTCAAGGCGGTCATCCGCGGTTCTTTTCACCGGCTGGCGTGGTAGCGCGCCGAACGGCCGGGCGCGAGGGCGGGGCCGGACGCGCGGGCGAGATCCGGCGAGGACGCTGCGCCCGCTCGGGGAACGGGCAGCCCTCGCGCTTCGCGCGGGCCGTCCGCTCGTCGCGATCGGCCGCGGGGCCGCGTGCGGCCCCGCGGGTTCGGCCTCACATGCCGAGGACGGGCTTTCCGTCCTTGCCCTTTACCTGCTTCCACTCCTCGTGGATCAGGCCGACGACGGCGTCCGGCAGCGGCACGTAGTCGAGGTCGGAGGCGAGCTTGTCGCCGTTCTTGTAGGCCCAGTCGAAGAACTTCAGCACGTCGGCGGACTTGGCCGGATCGGCGGCCTCCTTGTGGACGAGGATGAAGGTCGCCGCCGTGATCGGCCAGGCGTCGTCGCCGGCCTGGTCGGTGAGCGTGATGCCGAAGCCGGGCGCGCTCTTCCAGTCGGCGCTGGCGGCGGCCGCCTGGAACGCCTTGTCGTCCGGCTGCGGGAACTTGCCGGCCTTGTTGCGGATCAGCGCATAGCTGAGCTTGTTCTGCTTGGCGTAGGCCGACTCGACGTAGCCGATGGCGTTCGGGACCTGCTTGACGGTGGCGGTAACGCCCTCGTTGCCCTTTCCGCCCTGGCCGGCGGGCCAGCTCACGGTGGTGGCGGCCCCGAACTCCTTCTTCCAGCCCTCGGAGACCTGGCTGAGATAGGTGGTGAAGATGTTCGTCGTGCCCGAGGCGTCCGAGCGGTAGACCGGGGTGATGTTCGCGTCGGGGAGCTTCAGCCCCTCGTTGAGCGCGGCGATCTTCGGGTCCGACCACTTGGTGATCTTGTTGGCGTAGATGTCGGCGATCACGTCGCCGGTGAGCTTGAGCTTGCCCGGCTCGACGCCGGGGATGTTCACGACGGCGACGACGCCGCCCATCACGGTCGGGAACTGGACGAGGCCGTCCTTCTCCAGGGCGGGGCCCTTCAGCGGCGCGTCGGTGGCGCCGAAATCGACCGTCTTGGCCTGGATCTGCTTGATGCCGCCGCCAGAGCCGATCGACTGGTAGTTCAGGCCGGTGCCGCTGTCCTTGCGGTAGGCTTCCGCCCACTTGGAATAGACCGGGAACGGGAAGGTCGCACCGGCGCCGGTGATGTCGGCGGCGAGCGCCGGAAAGGCGAGCTGCGCCGTCGCGAGGCCTAGGGCGAGCGCGTAGGTGAAGGGTTTCACATCGATCTCCGTCATCCGTCGAGCGTGCCGGGCAGCGCGATCCGCGCGTTCGCATTGGCGCGGGCCACCCGGCGACCCGGCGGCCGCGGCCGCATCGCTCGACACCGCCGCCGTTAGGGCACGCAGATGACAGCCGCATGACACGGCGCAACCAGGGCTTGAGGCGAGCGCGAACGCGGCCGGCGAATGCTGTGGCGATGGCACGCTTTACGGTGTTGGCGCGTTCCCATTGCGATCCTGGCCCTGTCGCGAGCATCCCGCCGCGGCTCGCCGGATCGGAAGGTCGATCCCGTGTCCCACGATTCGCCTGCGGCGCCGACGCGTGCGCCGCTCCCCGACGACCACGCCTACCAGGCGCTCCACGCCGAGCGCGAGGCCCTGGAGCGCGACCTGGCGCTGGCGAAGGCACGGCAGAACTTCAGCACGGAGCCGGGCGAGGCCGAGCGGGCCCGCGCCGACGAGGCGTCGATGCTGATGAGCCTCGACCGGGTGCTGACGCGCATCCGCGCGGCCGAATACCAGCGTCGCCCGGGCGCCCGCCGCTGGTAGCCTGTCTAGGCTGGGTCTCGCGTCTCGCGGCGATCGGGCGAACCTCGCCACTTCGCCCCACGATCGACGGGTCGTCCCCCGCGGCGAGCCGCGTGCGGGCCGCCTCCCAGCCTCAGGCGCTGCGGCGGCGGTCGCGCTCCTTCTGGCGCATGCGCAGCAGGAGGTCGACCTGGGAATCGGGGATCGGCTGCTTGTCGACGCTGCCTTCGTAGACGGTGCGCAGGGTCTGGCCGAGATGATGGGTGTCGACGCTGGCGCCGTTGCGATGCGACGCGAGGACTTCGAACTTGGCTGCGGCCTGATGCATGGTCCCCCCCGGAACATGGAAGCGCCGGCGTCCGCGAATCGGTTTCGCCACCGGATCCCAACAGTGTCGGTCCGGATGGTTAAGGAGGGATTAACCTTAACCGACCGTTCTGCGCGCTCATCGGGATCCGATCCTAGACCGCCGCGCCTTCGAGCAGGCGGGCGGCGGCGGCGCGGGCCTCGTCGGTGACGGTGGCGCCAGCGAGCATGCGGGCGATCTCCTCGCGGCGGGCCGCGACGGGGAGCGAGGCGACGCGGGTGGCGACGCGGCCAGCCCCCTTCACCGCGTCCTTGGCGATCAGGAAATGCGTGCCGGCGCGCGCCGCGACCTGGGGCGCGTGCGTCACCGCCACCACCTGCACGTCCTGCGACAGCCGCGCCAGCCGCGCGCCGATCGCGTCGGCGACCGCGCCGCCGACGCCGGTGTCGATCTCGTCGAAGATCAACGTCGGCGCCGAGCCCTTGTCGGCGAGCACCACCTTGAGGGCAAGCATGAAGCGGGACAGCTCGCCGCCGGACGCCACCTTCATCATCGGGCCGGCCTTGGTGCCGGGATTGGTCTGCGCCCAGAACGCGACCCGGTCGATGCCGGCGGCGTCGCGCGATTCGGGATCGGTGACGATCTCGGTGATGAACCGGGCGCGCTCGAGCTTCAGCGGGGGCAGCTCGGCCTGCACGGCGGCGTCGAGCGCCTTGGCCGCGCGCCGACGCCCCGCGCTGAGCTTCTCGGAGGCCTTGGCGTAGGCCGATTCGGCCGTATGCAGCGTCGCCTCCAGGCCGGCGAGCGCCTCCTCGCCGGCATCGATCGCGGCGACGTCCGCCTCGTAGCGCTCGCGCAGGGCGGCGAGGTCGTCGGCGGCGACGTCGTACTTGCGCGAGGCCGCGCGCAGGGCGAACAGCCGCTCCTCGACCCGCTCCAGCTCGCGCGGGTCGAACTCGGCCTCGGCCACCGCCGCGTCGAGGACGGCGCGGGCCTCGTCGAGGGCGACGAGGGCGGCGTCGAGCGCCGCGACGCAGGGCTCGACCAAAGCCGGCAGCTGCGCCGCCCGGCGCTCGAGCTTGCGGATCGCCGAGGAGAGCTGCGGCACGCTCGAATGCGAGCCGCCGACGGCGGAGAGCGCGTCGTTCAGCTCGCGCGCGACCTTCTCGCTCTGCTGCATCACGGTGCGGCGCTCGGCCAGGGTCGCCTCCTCGCCGGGCTTCGGATCGAGGGCCGCCAGCTCCTCGACCGCGTGGCGCAGGAAGTCGGCCTCCCGGCGCGCGGTCTCCACGCGGGCGCGATGCTCGGCCAGCGTCGTGCGGGCGACCCGGACGGTCTTGGCCGCCTTCGCGACCGCGTCGAGCGGGCCGCTCAGGCCGCCGAAGGCGTCGAGGATGGCGCGGTGCGTGGTGACGTCGGCGAGCGCGCGGTCGTCGTGCTGGCCGTGGATCTCGACCAGGGCCGCGCCGATCGCGCGCAGCACCTGCACGCCGACGGGCTGGTCGTTGACGAAGGCGCGGGTGCGCCCGTCGGCCATCTGCGTGCGCCGCAGGATCAGGTCGCCCTCGGTGTCGATCTCCGATTCCGCGGCGATCCGCCGGGCGGGATGGTCGAGGCCCACGTCGAACACCGCGGTGATGCCGCCCTGCGCCTCGCCGTGGCGCACGAGGGAGCCGTCGCCGCGCCCGCCCAGCGCCAGGCTGAACGCGTCGAGCAGGATCGACTTGCCCGCGCCGGTCTCCCCGGTGAGCACGCTGAGCCCGCCGGAGAAGTTCAGGTCGAGCCGGTCGATCAGGACGATGTCGCGGATCGCGAGCTGCACCAGCATGCCGCGCCTTCGAGCCTCCGGGGCGCCGGCCGTCGTCCGGCCGGGCAACCCAAACTTAAGGGAAATACGAAGCCGTCATGTAGGCCGATGCCGGGCCGACCGCACCCCCGAAATGCGAAACGGGCGGAGCCGAAGCCCCGCCCGCGCGTCGCGTCCCGTCGTGATGCGCGCGGCTTACTGGGCGGCGGCGGTGCGGCCCATCACCGAGGAGTAGATCTTGCTGAGGAACGAGCTCTTCTCCTCGCGCGGCTCGAGGCCGCCGTTCTGCAGGAGGGCGTGCGCGTCCTTGTACCAGAGACTGTCGGGGAAGTTGTGCCCGAGCACGGCGGCCGAGTTCTGTGCCTCGGCGGTGATGCCGAGCGCCATGTAGGCCTCGGTCAGCCGCTCCAGCGCCTCCTCGGCGTGACGCGTCGTCTGATACTTGCTCACCACGTCGCGGAAGCGATTGATCGCGGCAGGGAAGTTGCGGCGCTCGAGGTAGTAGCGCCCGACCTCCATCTCCTTGCCGGCGAGCTGGTCGCGGGTGATCTGGATCTTGGCCTTCGCGTCGGTCGAGTATTCCGAGGTCGGATACTTCTGGACGAGCTCCTGCAGGGCGACGAGCGCCTTCTCGGACCGGTCCTGGTCGCGGGTGACGTCGGGGATCTGCTTGTACTGCGACATCGCCATCAGGTACTGGGCGTAGGCCGCGTCCTTGCTCGCCGGGTGCCGCTGCAGGTAGCGCTTCGAGGCGGTGATCGCATCGTCGTACTTCTGGCCCTCGTAGTTCGCGTAGGCCGTCATCAGCAGCGCGCGGCGCGACCAGTCGGAATAGGCGTACTGCTTGTCGAGCGAGTCGAACTTCTTGACGGCGCCCTCGTAGTCGCTGTCTTCCATCTTCGCCAAGCCTTCGCTGTAGAGCTTGTCGGCCGGCGTATCCTGCACGACCTCGGGCTTGTACTTGTCGGCGAACAGGTTGGTCGGGTCGAGCGCGTCGCAGCCGCCGAGACCGAGGCCGAAGGCGGTGATGAGCACGGCCGCCGCCGCTCCGCGGGTCCGAAGGGTGACAGGCATTGGCGGTTCTTCCCCCGAACGGGCGCGTCCTGCGTCGCAGCGCGCCGTTGAGCCATCATGACGTCGTGTCGGCGCCGGCACTCTACCGGGTCCGAGGCGCCACCGCATCCCGGACTGCCGCGCTCTTCACGGACGATTCACCGTGGCGCCAGATTCGGGCATGAAAGCGGCGGTTCCACGCCCGCGTAGATCGGCGGGCGGCTGTGTCTTGCAGGCCACATCGCCCGCGGGCGGCAGGCGGTTTGCCGGAGAGATCTCAGAGGTCGCCGGCGAAGGCGGCGATGCCGAGGCCGGCGCCGAACTCGGCGAGCGCGGTCTCGCGGCGGGTGCCCTGGGCCTCGACGATCGCGTAGTTCGCACGGTCGGCGAACAGGGCTTCGAGGATGCCGACGTTCATGCGGTGCCCGCCGCAATAGGAGCGGTAGGCGCCCTGGAGCGGCAGCCCGGCGAGCGCGAGGTCGCCGACCGCGTCGAGAAACTTGTGCCGGACGAACTCGTCGGCGAAGCGCAGGCCTTCCGGGTTGACCACGTCGGTCTCGCCGACGGCGACGGTGTTCTCGAGGGACGCGCCGAGGGCGAAGCCCGCCTTCCAGTAGCGCTCCACGTCCTTCATCATGCCGAAGGTGCGGGCGGGGGCGATCTCGCGGCGGTAGGCGGCGGCGGTGAGGTCCATCGCCTTGCGCGAGCGGCCGATCACCGGGCTTTCGAAATCGATCTCGACGTCGAGGCGGAAGCCCCGGTCGATCGGGCGCAGCTCGGCGAAGGCGGTGCCCGCCTCGATGCGGACGTGGCGCAGCACCTTGATCCAGCGGCGGGCGGTGCCGGTCTGCGCGATGCCGACCGCGTCGATCGCCTTGACGAAGGGGAGCGCGCTTCCGTCGAGGATCGGCATTTCCGGTCCGTCGATCTCGACCAGCGCGTTGTCGACGCCCAGGCCGTAGAAGGCGGACATCAGGTGCTCGATCGTGGCGACCGCACCGGATTCGACGTCGCCGATCACGGTGCAGAGCTCGGTCGCGGAAACGCAGGCGTGGTGGGCCTTGATCAGACGGTCGTTGCCGGAGGCCATTCCGGTGCGGAGGAAAGCGATGCCGTGGTTCGCGGAAGCCGGGCGCAGCGTGATCGCAACCGGGTTTCCGGAATGGACGCCGATGCCGCTCAGCACGGTCGCGCCCTTGAGGGTTGTTTGTTGGTTCGTCCGCATTCCTTAGCCCTCGGCCGCGATCCGGCCACGCCACCCCGCATTTCGCGTGGTGACGACGCCTTCCGATCCGTCCGCTGCTTGAAGCCCCTGCGTGCGGCGTCGGTCCGAAAACCGCGCCGCTATTCGTTGTTCCGAGATTTTTATAGCTGCGGCGCACAGCACGGCCAAATCACGCTTTCTTACGCTGTGTTACAGACACGCTTGCGCCGCGATCTCGGGAATATCGTTCCAGTGCAACATGTTAACGAATGGTTAACAAGCCCTCTACAACCGCGGCGCGCTGTGTCTTCGAGGCACCATGACCGGGGCCGAGGCCGCGCGACGGGACCGGAAACGGCGCCCGGAACGACGAAAGAACCCGCCGGCCCTCGCAGAGCGGCGGATCCATGCTGCGGTGCGACAGGCGCCCGGGCGGCATCCCGGCCAGGCGGTGAATCGCGCGGATAAGTCCCGCGGGCCTTCGCCCGCGGGGTCTCGGTGAGCGTCGGATCAGTTGGCCTGCCGGCGGAGGAAGGCGGGGATCTCGAGCTGGTCGTCGTCCATCATCCGCGGCTGGGGCGCCATGCGGCCCTGCGCGTCGAGGTTGCCCTGCGCCGGGCGGTAGGTCGGGGCGACCGGAGCCTGGACCCGCGGGGCCGGCGGCATCGGGGCCTGGACCTGCGGCTGGGCGCGGGGCGCCGGCGCCGGCTCGGCTTCCTCGCGGCGGCCGCCGAAGCCGACGGTCGCGAGGCGGCGGAGCAGGCTGGTGCGCTTGGTGTCGCCCTGGTTGTCGACCGGCTCGCCGCGGCTGGCGGCAATCTGGGTCTGGGCGATCGGCGGCAGCTCGTGGATCTGCGGCATCCGCGGGGCGCGGGCGAGCGGGGCGGCGACGGGAGCTGCCGGGCGCGGCGGCATGAACGGGCCGGCATGGTGCTGGGCGACCGGCTCGGGGGCCGGCGCCGGGGCCGGCACGAACGGGGCGGCGGCGCGGGGCTGGGACTGGGTCAGCATGATGTCGTCGCGCATCACCGGAGCCGCCTCGATGCGGGGCTCGGCGTGCTGCACCGGCTCGGGGGCCGGGCGCGCGGGCTGGACGGGGGCCGGCTGAGCCTGCGTCACGGCCGGCTCGGCCGCGGCGCGAAAGCTCGGGGCGTTCTGGGCGGCGCGCGAGCGGGCCTCGGAGCGCAGGCGCTCGGCGACCTCGGCGATGCGCTGCTCGGTCTCGGCGATCTCCTTGTTGTTCGGCGAGTTGGCCGAGATCAGCGCCGGCTCGATCCCGGTGGCGACGACCGAGACGCGGATGATGCCGTCGAGGCTCTCGTCGAAGGTCGCGCCGAGGATGATGTTGGCTTCCTGGTCGACCTCCTCGCGGATGCGGGTGGCGGCCTCGTCGAGCTCGTACAGGGTCAGGTCGGCGCCGCCGGTGATCGAGATCAGCAGGCCGCGGGCGCCCTTCATCGAGACGTCGTCGAGGAGCGGGTTGGCGATCGCGGCCTCGGCCGCGCGGCTGGCGCGCTTCTCGCCGGACGCCTCGCCGGTGCCCATCATCGCCTTGCCCATGCCGCGCATGATCGCGCGCACGTCGGCGAAGTCGAGGTTGATCAGGCCTTCCTTGACCATCAGGTCGGTGATGCAGGCGACGCCCGAGTAGAGCACCTGGTCGGCCATCGCGAAGGCGTCGGCGAAGGTGGTCTTCTCGTTGGCGACCCGGAACAGGTTCTGGTTCGGGATCACGATCAGCGTGTCGACGGCCGCCTGCAGCTCCTGGATGCCGGCTTCCGCCGTGCGCATGCGGCGCAGGCCCTCGAACTGGAACGGCTTCGTCACGACGCCGACGGTGAGGATGCCCATGTCGCGGGCGGCGCGGGCGATGACGGGGGCCGCGCCGGTGCCGGTGCCGCCGCCCATGCCGGCGGTGATGAAGCACATGTGCGCGCCCGAGAGCTGGTCGCGGATCTCGTCGATCACCTCGTCGGCGGCGGCCGAGCCGACCTCGGGGTGGGAGCCGGCGCCGAGGCCCTGCGTCACGCCCAGCCCCATCTGGATCACGCGCTCGGCCTTCGACGAGGTCAGCGCCTGGGCGTCGGTGTTGGCCACGACGAACTCGCAGCCGAGCAGGCCCGACTCGATCATGTTGTTGACGGCGTTGCCGCCGGCGCCGCCGACACCGAACACGGTGATGCGGGGCTTGAGTTCGCGGATGTCAGGCGCCTGGAGAGAGATGGCCATGGTGTCGAGCCCTTCGTGACCTTTAACGCGTTGTCCGGAGCGCCTCCGTGGAGGAAGCGCCGATTCGTCGAGGCCGGGCGCGAGAGGGCGCCCGGGAAAACGCCTAGAAACCCTGCTTCAGCCACTCGTAGACGCGGCCGATGTAACCGTCGGTGCCGGTGCCGGCGAAGGCGCGCTGCCCCCGCGGCTCGAAGTGCTCGGCATGCGCCACCTGCGGGTAGACCAGCAGGCCGACCGCGGCCGAGAAGGCCGGACCCTTGGCCGCCTCGGGCAGGCCGCGGATGCCGAGCGGGCGCCCGATCCGGACCTGGCCCTGCATCACCCGGCGGGTGACCTCGGGCAGGCCGACGAGCTGGCTCGCGCCGCCCGTGAGCACGACCCGGCGCCCCGCCTGGGCGGCGAAGCCGGCCGCGCGCAGGCGGTCGCGGACGAGCTCGACCACCTCCTCGACCCGCGGCTTGATGATCCGCACCAGCTGCGAGCGCGGAACGTGGTTCGGGGTCTCGCCCTCGTCCTCGCCGACGCCGTGGACGGCGATCATGTCGCGCTCGTCCGACGGGGTGGCGATGGCCGAGCCGTAGAGCGTCTTCAGCCGCTCGGCCGCCGCGACCCGGGTCGAGAGCCCGCGGGCGATGTCCATGGTGACGTGGTGGCCGCCGACCGCGATCGCGTCGGTGTGGACGAGGTGCCCCCCGGAGAACACGCCGAAGCTCGTGGTGCCGCCGCCCATGTCGACGACGCAGACGCCCATCTCGGCCTCGTCGTCGACCAGCGCCGAGAGGCCGGCGGCGTAGGGGGTGGCGATCACCGCCTCGACGCCGAGATGGCAGTGCTCGATCGCGAGCATGACGTTGCGGGCGGCCGCGGCTTCCGCCGTGACGACGTGGAGGTCGACCCCGAGCGCCTCGCCGATCATCCCCGAGGGGTCGATCACCGCGCCCTGGCCGTCGAGGGCGTAGCCGGTCGGCAGCGCGTGCAGCACGGCGCGGCCGGGGCTGACGCCGTGGGCGCTCGCGGTCTCCAGCACGCGCTCCACGTCGGCGCCGGTGACGGTGCCGGTGCGGACGTTGACCCGCGCCTGGAAATGCTGCGAGGCGAGGCGCCCGCCGCTCATGTTGACGATGACCGACTGGACCTCGACCTTGGCCATCCGCTCGGCGGCGTGCACCGCCTGGCGGATCGCGCCCTCGGCGGCCTCGAGGTCGACGATCGCGCCGCCCTTCAGCCCGTGCGAGCGCTGGTGGCCGATGCCGATGATGCGGGCGAGGTGCGTCCGGCCCTTCAGCGTGGTGAGGGCTTCGGCCGGCTGCAGCTCGGCGATGAGGCAGACGACCTTGCTGGTGCCGATGTCGAGCACCGACAGCGTGGTGCTGCGGCGCGCCGAGAGCGGCTTCAGGCGGGGCGTCAGGCCGTGTTGGGAATGCATCAGCGCTTACCGACGAAGGACGGGGAACGGGCGGGGCGGCGGGTGGACCGGACTGCGCTCACGTCGCGGTCCCCTTCTTCGTCTTCTTCTGCGCCTCGGCCCGGGCGGCCGCGGCCTCCTCGGTGAGGCGGACCACGACCCGGTCGGGCATCCGCAGGTCGACCGCGATGATGTCCTTCTCCAACAGGCGGTTGGCGCGCTCGAGCTCGACCAGCCGGGCCAGCGCGGCTCCGGGCTCGACCTCCGGCAGGCGGATGTCGACGCCGTCGAGCTTCAGGGTCCAGCGCCGGCCGGAGACGTAGGTGCCGGCGCGGATGCGGTCGGCGAGCGGGCCGGCCGCGGCGACCAGGGCGAGGTACTCGCCGAGCTTGGTGTTGGCGTCGTCGCCGACGACCAGCGGCAGGCTCGCGTAGCGGTCGTCGCGCATCGTATCGATGATGGTGCCGTCGGCGGCGATGACGCTGATCTCGCCGTTCATCTGCCACAGGGCGGCGGGCTCGCGCTCGACCTGGTTGATGACGATCTCGCGGGGATAGATCTTGCGCACCGAGACGGAGGCGATCAGCGGCACCCGGAGCAGGCGGGCGCGCACCTCGGCGACGTCGAGGAAGGGCACGGACGAGCGCCAGTCGATGCCGGCGGCGGCGAGCACCTCGCGCTCGTACATCCGCGAGATGCCCGAGATGGTGACGCGCTCGACGCCGAAGCCGGCGACGCGGGCGAGGATGTCGAGGGGGCGGCCGTTCTCGATGACGAAGGCGTCGTAGCGGCCGCTGGCGACGAAGCCGGCGAGCGCCAGCGCCCCGAAGGCCGTGCTGAGGCCGAGGGCGCCGATGCCGCGCGGCAGGCGCTCGGCCATCGACGGCCCGGGCCGGCCGCGGCGCATCGAGTCGGACCGGCGCAGGAAGCGCGGAAGCCGGGCGAGGACGCCGCCGACGAGGCGCGCGGCTGGACCGGTCGCGCCGGGAAATTCAGCGGGGCTCAGCGGCCCAGAGACGCGTCCTCCACCATCCATCGCACGAACTCACCGAAACGATACCCAGCATGGGCGGCCATGTCCGGCACAAGGCTGGTCTGGGTCATGCCGGGTTGCGTGTTGACCTCCAGGACGACGAGGGCACCGGTTCCACCCGGTGTGTCGTCGTAGCGAAGGTCGGCACGGCTGACGCCCCGGCAGCCCAGTGCTTGATGCGCCGTTAACGACAACTCTTGGACACGCTGGTAAACATTTGGTTTAAGTTCGGCCGGCAGGACGTGGATCGAGCCTCCCGGCGCGTACTTCGCGTCGTAGTCGTACCACCCCCCCGAGGCGGCCTTGATCTCGATCACGCCGAGGGCCCGGTCGCCCATCACCGCGCAGGTGAGCTCGCGGCCCGCAACGTATTTCTCCACAAGGACTTCCTCCCCGAACGCCCATTCGTCCGAGGCCAGGATCTGGGGCGGATGCGAGCGCCCGTCGCGGACGATGATCACGCCCATCGAGGAGCCTTCGGAGACCGGCTTGACGACGTAGGGCGGGGCGATCGGGTGTGACTTCGCGGCATCATGCCGGTTAACGACCAGCCCTTCCGGGACGCTGACGCCGGCCGCCCGCATCACCACCTTGGCCCGCTCCTTGTGCATGGCGAGCGCGGAAGCGAGCACGCCCGAATGCGTGTAGGGAATGCGCAGAATCTCGAGCAGGCCCTGGATCGTGCCGTCCTCGCCCGCCGGCCCGTGCAGCGCGTTGAAGGCCGCATCGGGCCGAAGCTCGGTCAGCACCGATGCGATGTCGGCCCCGACGTCGACGCGGGTGACGCGATAGCCCTCTCCCTCCAGCGCGTCGGCGCAGGCGGTGCCCGAATTCAGCGAGACCTCGCGCTCGGAGGAGGTGCCGCCCATCAGGACGGCGACGTGCTTGGACATGGAGGGCTCCGGGGCGCGTGTCGAAGGGGGACGAACGGGCGGCGGCCGGCGCCCGTGTTCAGATAGCCTCTGCCCAGCCCACGCTGTTTGCGAACGCGGACTAGGGTTCAGAGGTCACGATAGGCCTTCCCGTCTTCGGGACCTGCCCACTCGGAAAAGGTGCCGAACGGATCGCCGGTCAGCGTAGGCGTCGATCTGTCGACGGAGATTCCGATCCGCTTGATCTCCCAGTGCAGCTCGACCCCGCTGGTCTCGCGCACCCGCCGGCGCACCTCCTCGCCAAGCCCCTCGATGTCGGCGGCCGTGGCGCCGTCGCGATTGATCAGGAAGTTGCAGTGCATCTCGGAGACCTGCGCGCCGCCCCGCGTCAGGCCGCGGCAGCCGGCGGCATCGACGAGCTGCCACGCCTTGCCGCCCGGCGGGTTCTTGAAGGTCGAGCCGCCGGTGCGCTCGCGGATCGGCTGCGCGGCTTCCCGTGCCGCGGTCACCCGCGCCATCTCCGCCTCGATCGCCGCGCGCTCGCCGGGGCGGCCGCGGAACAGGGCGCTCGTGAAGATCACGTCGTCGGGCGCCGCCGCATGGCGGTAGGTGAAGCCCATCTCGGCATGGCCGAAGCGGCGGAGCGCACCGCGCCGGTCGACCCCGCGCGCCTCGAGGAGCACGTCGGTGGTCTCGCCGCCATGGGCGCCGGCGTTCATGCGCAGGGCGCCGCCGACCGAGCCCGGGATGCCGCGGAAGAAGGCGAGCCCGTCGAGCGACGCTTCGGCCGCCGCCTTCGCCAGGCGCATGTCGGGCACGGCGGTGCCGGCCTGCAGGCGGTCGCCGTCGACCTCCACCGCTCCGAACGCCTTGCCGCCGAGCCGGATCGTCACGCCGGGAATGCCGCCGTCGCGCACGATCAGGTTCGAGCCGAGCCCGATCACCGTCACCGGGATCTCGGGATCGAGACCGGCCAGGAGGTGGGCGAGATCCTCCTCGTCGGCCGGCGTGAACAGCACCTGCGCCGGGCCGCCGACGCGGAACCAGGTCAGGTCGGACAACGCCGCGTTCACCAGCAGCCGCCCCCGCAGGGCCGGCGCGGCGGCGCGGATCGCCGGCGTGATGTCGGGGAAGGCGGTCATCGGTTCGCTCCCCCTCTCCCCGCACGCGGGGAGAGGGCTTCGTCGACCCCGTCGTATACGAAGCGAGGCGGCAGCCGAGGGTGAGGGGGCGGGGTCAGGACGGGTGCGTCCGGCGACGTCCCCTCACCATCGCCCTTCGGGCTAGCCACGCCGACGACGAGGTCGTCGCGGCCCTCTCCCCGCGTGCGGGGAGAGGGGGGGAGCGCGCTGAAGATCGTATCGAGAACGACTGACGGGCTGCTCATGATCTCCGCGTTCCAAAACCGCAGGACGCGGTAGCCCAGATCGGCCAGCCATGCATCGCGAGCGCGGTCGTAGGCATTGTCGGCGTGCTGGCTGCGATCGATCTCGATGATCAGCTTCGCCTCACGGCAGCAGAAATCGGCCACGTAGCGGCCGATGCTTTCCTGCCGAACGAACTTGAACCTGGCCAGCCGCCGATCGCGCAAGCGATACCACGGCGTCCGTTCGGCCTCGGTCTGCCGCTGCCGAAGGCGCCGCCGAAATGCCGTGCGCTCGCTGTCGGCCGGGCTCATTCGAGCTCACCCCTTGAACGCCGCCAGCTCCGCCGGCAGCGCGTAGGCCCATTGCGTGATGTTGCCGGCGCCGAGGCAGACGACGTAGTCGCCCTCGGTCGCGTGCGCGGCCACGATCCCGGCGAGGTCTTCCGGGCGCTCGAGCGCCTGCGCGTCGCGGTGGCCGCGGGAGCGCAGGCCGGCGACGAGGCCGTCGCGGTCGATGCCCTCGATCGGCGCCTCGCCCGCCGCGTAGACGGGGGCGACGATGACCGTGTCGGCATCGTTGAAGCAGGTGCAGAAATCGTCGAACAGCGAGGCGAGGCGCGAGTAGCGGTGCGGCTGCACGATCGCGATCACCTTCGCGTCGGTGGAGGCGCGGGCGGCCTTGAGCACCGCCTTGATCTCCACCGGATGGTGCCCGTAATCGTCGAAGATCTGGGCGCCGTTCCATTCGCCGGTGCGGGTGAAGCGGCGCTTGACGCCGCCGAACCCGGCCAGCGCCTTGCGGATCGCGTCCGCCGGCACGCCGAGCTCGTGCGCGACGGCCAGCGCCGCGGTGGCATTGAGCGCGTTGTGCTTGCCCGGCATCGGCAGGACGAGGTCCTCCATCTCCATGCGGAAGCCGGGACGCCGGTCGCGGATCATCACGCGGAAGCGGCTCTGACCGCCGCGCAGGTCCACGTCGATGAGGCGCACGTCGGCCTGCGGGTTCTCGCCGTAGGTGATGATGCGGCGGTCCTCGATGTGGCCGACGAGGTCCTGGACGACGGGATGGTCGATGCACATCACCGCGAAGCCGTAGAACGGGATGTTGTCGATGAAGCGCCGGAAGGCGTCCTTGACCGCGTCGAACGAGCCGAAATGGTCGAGATGCTCCGGGTCGATGTTGGTGACGATCGCGACGTCGGCCGGCAGCTTCAGGAAGGTGCCGTCGGATTCGTCGGCCTCCACCACCATCCACTCACCCTCGCCCATGCGGGCGTTGGTGCCGTAGGCGTTGATGATGCCGCCGTTGATCACCGTCGGGTCCATGTTGCCGGCGTCGAGCAGCGTCGCGACGAGGGAGGTCGTCGTGGTCTTGCCGTGGGTGCCGGCGATGGCGACGCAGGACTTGAAGCGCATCAGCTCGGCCAGCATCTCGGCCCGGCGCACCACCGGCAGTCGGGCCTCGCGCGCGGCCATCAACTCGGGGTTGTCGCGCTGGATCGCGGTCGAGACGACCACGAGGCCGGCATTCTCGACGTTGGCGGCGGCATGGCCGACGAAGGTCCTCATGCCCTTGTCGGCCAGCCGCCGCACGTTGGCGTTGTCCGAGGCGTCGGAGCCCTGCACCGTGTAGCCGAGGTTGTGCATCACCTCGGCGATGCCGGACATGCCGATGCCGCCGATGCCGATGAAGTGGATGGGACCGAGCTTGTCGGGCAGCTTCATGGGAGGAACCGTTCGATGACGGGACTGCGCGGAGGCATGCGTCCCGGAAGAATCAGGTGCGGGCGGCCGTGTCGACGACCACCGCGGCGAGCCGCTCGGCGGCGTCGTGGATGCCGGCGCTTTTCGCGGCTTGCGCCGCCGCGGTCAATTTCTCGGGATTCGCGAAGGCGTCGACCAGCTCCGCGGTGAGCCGGTCCGGCGTGAACGCGGTCTGCGCGACGGCCAGGGCCGCGCCGATCTTGGCCAGCGTCGCGGCGTTGGCGGCCTGGTCCTGGTCGAGCGCCCCGGGCAGCGGCACCAGGATCGACGGCCGGCCGATGGCGGCGAGCTCCGAGACCGTCGAGGCGCCCGAGCGGGCGACCACGAGGTGGCTCGCCGCCATCCGCCCCGGCAGGTCCTTGAAGAACGGCGCCGCCTCGATGCCGGCGAGCCCCATGGCGAGGTAGTCGTTCTGCACCGCCGTCAGGTCCTCGGGGCGGACCTGCTGCACGAGGTGGAGGCGGGCCCGCAGGTCGGCCGGAAGCTGCGCCAGGGCTTTCGGCACGACCTCGCCCATCACCCGCGCGCCCTGGCTTCCGCCGAAGACGAGGAGGTGCAGGGCGTCCGCCGGCCCGAGCCGCGGATAGGCGACCTTCGCGGCCTCGATCACCGCCGGGCGCAACGGGTTGCCGGTGTGGACGCGGGGGGCACGCGCCTTGTCGGGGACGCCGCGGACCTCCTTGAAGCCGGTGGCGATGGTGCGGGCGCCGCGCGCCAGGAAGGCGTTGGCCCGCCCCATCACCGCGTTCTGCTCGTGGATGATCGTCGGCACGCGCAGGATCTGGCCGGCGAGCATCGGTGGCACGGTCGGGTAGCCGCCGAAGCCGACGATCGCCGCCGGGTTGATGCGCTTGACCGCCTTGGCCGCCTCCGCGAAGCCGCGGCCCAGCGTCAGCACCGCGCCGGCCCGGCGCAGCATCGAGCGGCCGGACGGGGTCGCCGAGGTGATGGTGACGATCTCGGAGGCCGGGAAGCCGCCGCTGATCGAGTCGACCCGCGCGTCAGTGGCGAGCACCACGCGGATGCCCCGCGCCCGCAGCGCGTGGGCGAGGCTCTCGGCCGGGAACAGGTGGCCGCCGGTGCCGCCGGCGCAGAGCAGGATGGTCGGCGTGAATACCGTCACCGCATGACTCCGGCGACGGTGGCCGGCGCGGTGCCGGGCGGCTTCTGGCTCAGCATCGTGGTGCGCGGGCGCTTGCGGGTGAGCGCCACGAGGAAGCCCATGCCGAGCGCGAGCGAGATCAGCGACGAGCCGCCGTAGGAGACGAACGGCAGCGTCATGCCCTTGGCCGGCATGAGCTGGGTGTTCACCGCCATGTTGATGCAGGCCTGGAGGCCGAAGAGCGTGATCAGACCGGTGATGGCGAGCCTCGAGAAGGTGTCGTCGGTGCGGCGCGCGAGCTTGAGCCCGCGCAGCACGATGTAGGCGAACAAAGCGACGAGGCAGAGGCAGACCAGCACGCCGAACTCCTCGCCGGTCACCGAGAAGATGAAGTCGGTATGGGCGTCGGGCAGGTGGCGCTTGGCGATCCCCTCCCCCGGGCCGGTGCCGAACCAGCCGCCGGAGCGGAACGATTCCTGCGACCAGAAGGTCTGGAAGCTGTCGCCCGAATCCTTGTCGAGGAAGCGGTTGAAGCGCTCGCGGACGTGGTGGAAGAAGGTGTAGGCGGCGAACACCCCGGTCAGGCCGAGCACGCCGAGCACCGCCACCCAGATCAGGTGCAGGCCGGCGACGAAGAACAGCGCGCACCACACCAGCGTGATCAGCATCGTCTGGCCGAAATCGGGCTGCAGCAGCAGCGGGACGATGGTGATCGGCAGGAGCAGGATCGCAAGGAAGCCGCCCGGCATGTCGCGGCGCTGCGCGCCCTCCGAGAACGCCCAGGCGGCGACCACGACGAAGGCGGGCTTGACGAACTCCGAGGGCTGCAGGCCGAACGAGCCGAACTGGATCCAGCGGTGGGCGCCCTTGATCTCCGGCCCGAACTTGCCGGCGAGGAGGCACAGCGCGACGCCCGCGAGCCAGGTGCCGAGCGCCAGCCGGCGGATGCCGCGCAAGCTCAGGAACGAGACCGCGCAGATCAGCAGGATCGTCGGCGCGAGGTACATCGCCTGGCGATTGAGAAAGTAGAAGGTCGGCAGGCCGATGCGCTCGGCCACCGGCGGCCCGCCGCCCATGAGGAAGACGAGGCCGGCGACCATCAGGGCGGCCAGCGCCGCGAGCAGGCCGCGGTCGACCGTCCACCACCAGTCGGTCAGGGGCGTGCGTTCCGCGCGGGAGATCATGGGCGTGCGACGGCCTTGCGAGCGGTCGCGCAGGGGCACGCGACGGTCGAGAGCGATCCTGTCCGCGAATGGTAAACGCATCCTTGCGAAACCGCGCCGGAGCCGCCGCCCGTCCCGCCAACCCCCGGCGCCTCCTCGCCGATCGGTCGCGCCACGGTCGACCGAATACGAAATCTTAACAGTAAAAACGCAATCTTGGATTGTGTTCACTTCGGCATCGCGTTGCGAAGATGCCGCGCCGGGACGATCCGCCCATGTTCGCTGCACGCAAGACTGTCGAAGCCGCCGCCAAGCTTGCCGCCCTCGACCGCGTGCAGGGGGTGATCGAGTTCGACCTCTCGGGCCGCATCCTCCACGCCAACGCGAATTTTCTCGCAGCTGTGGGCTACAGCCTGCCCGAGCTGGTCGGGCAGCCGCATGCGATGCTGGTCGATCCGCAGTACCGGGACTCGGCGGAGTACAAGGCGTTCTGGGATCGTCTCCGCAGCGGCGCGTTCAGCGCGGGCCAGTTCCGGCGGATGGCGAAGGGCGGCCGCGACATCTGGATCGAGGCCTCCTACAACCCGATGATCGGGCGTGACGGCAAGCCCTACAAGGTGGTGAAGTTCGCCACCGACATCACGCGGCAGAAGGCCGAGGATGCCGACCGGGCCGGCCAGATCGCGGCGATCGACAAGGCGCAAGGGGTGATCGCCTTCGATCTCGACGGCACCATCCTCGAGGCCAACGCGAACTTCCTCGCCGTGGTGGGCTACGACCTCTCCGAGGTCCGCGGCCGCCCGCACAGCATGTTCGTCGAGCCGGCCTACGGGCAGAGCGCGGACTACGCGGCGTTCTGGGCGGCGCTGAAGCGCGGCGAGTACCAAGCGGCGCAGTACAAGCGCATCGCGAAGGGCGGCCGCGAGGTCTGGATCCAGGCGACCTACAACCCGATCTTCGACGCCTCGAACCGCCCCTACAAGGTCGTGAAGCTCGCCACCGACATCACCGATCAGGTCATGCTGCTGGCCAACCTCCGCAGGCTGATCGAGCGCAACTTCTCCGAGATCGACCAGGCGATCACCCGCTCGGCGGACGGGTCGGGCGCGGCATTCGCGGCCGCGGAGACGACGTCGGGCAACGTGGCGACGATGGCGGCGGCGGCGGAGGAACTGGCCGCCTCCGTCGCCGAGATCTCCCAGAGCATGGGATATTCGCGCGGCGCGACCGACGCCGCCTTCGAGCGGGTCCAGGCGGCCGGCGGGTTCACCCAGCGCCTCTCGGAGGCTGCCGGGTCGATGAGCGGCATCGTCGGGCTGATCCAGTCGATCGCCGCGCAGATCAACTTGCTCGCGCTCAACGCCACCATCGAGGCGGCGCGTGCCGGAGAAGCCGGACGCGGCTTCGCGGTCGTCGCGAGCGAGGTCAAGAACCTCGCCAACCAAGCCGCCCGTGCGACGGAGCAGATCGGCGCCGAGATCAACGGCCTGCAGGGCCTGTCGAGCGAGGTGGTCGGCGCCCTCGATGCGATCAGCGGCTCGGTCGACATCATGCGCGAGAACGTCGTCGCGACGGCGAGCGCGGTCGAGGAGCAGAGCATCGTCACGCGCGACCTGTCGCAGAGCATGCAGGCCGCGGCCCAGGCCGTCGCGGCGATCACGGCCAACATCAGCACGATCTCGGGCTCGGTGACGGAGGTCTCCGTCGCGGTGGCGACGACGCGCGAAGCGGCTCGCGTGCTCGCCCGGTAGGGCGACGTCCGGCGCGGGGCTCGCCCGCCGGCGCCGGCGTCCGGCCGTTCAGGGCAGCGCGCGCACCAGCTCGCGAAACACGTCGCCGCGCTGCTCGAAGCTGCGGAACTGGTCGTAGGACGCGCAGGCCGGCGAGAGCAGCACCACCGGCTCGGGCGCGCCCGAGGCCGCCGCGCCCTCTGCCGCCGCCCGGACGGCGACGTCCAGGGTCTGGCAGCGGGTGTAGGGCACGGCGCCTTCCAGCGTCGCGGCGAAGGCGTCGGAGGCGGCGCCGATCAGGTAGGCGTGCGCGATGCGCTCGAAATACGGGACCAGCGGGAAGATGCCGCCGTCCTTCGCCTTGCCGCCGAGGATCCAGTGGATGTCGCGGAAGGCGGTGAGCGCCTTCTCGGTGGAATCGGCGTTGGTCGCCTTGGAATCGTTGACGAACAGCACGCCGCCGCGGACCCGGACCTCCTCCATCCGGTGCGGCAGGCCGGGAAAGCTCGCGAGCCCGGCCTGGATGTCGTCGGGCGGGAGCCCGAGCGCGCGGGCGACCGCGACCGCCACGGCCGCGTTCTGCCAGTTGTGCGCGCCGCGCAGCGACCGGATCGCGGACACGTCGGCGATCGGCGCACCATCACGGTCCGCGATCACCCCGTCGCGGACGGTGACGGCGTCGGCGGTGAGCGCCGCGTCGCGGGGCACGTGGATGCGGGTCAGCCGGTCGCCGCCCCGTTCCGCGAACCGGTCCGCGATGGCGCGGCTCGGCCCGTCGTCGATGCCGACGACCGCGCGGTCCGAGCCCTGGATCAGCCGCTCCTTGATCGCGGCGTATTGCGCGAAGGTGCCGTGGCGGTCGAGGTGGTCGGGGGTGATGTTGAGGAGCACGCCGACGCTCGGATCGAGCGAGGGCGTCAGGTCGATCTGGAACGAGGACAGCTCGACGACGTGGATGCGATCGGGCGCCGGGGGCGCCAGCGACAGGATCGCGGTGCCGATGTTGCCGCCCATCTGCACGTCGCGCCCGGCCGCGCGCAGGATGTGCGCGATCAGCGCCGTGGTGGTCGACTTGCCGTTGGTGCCGGTGATCGCGACGAACGGCGCGCCCGGCGCGATCGCACGCCGCTCCCAGCAGAACAGCTCGATGTCGCCGACGATCTCGATGCCGGCCGCCTTGGCGAGCGCGACCGTCCAGTGCGGCACCGGATGGGTCAGCGGTACGCCGGGCGAGAGGATCAGCGCCGCGAAGCCCGACCAGTCGGCCGCGCGCAGGTCCGCGGTCTCGATCCCCTGGGCGGCGGCCTTGGCGACGCCCTCGGCGTTGTCGTCCCAGGCGATCACGCGGGCGCCGCCTTCCTTCAGGGCGAGCGCGGTGGCGAGGCCGGAGGCGCCGAGCCCGAACAGGGCGACAGCGCGGCCGGCGTAGGTTGTGGCTGGGGTCATCGGAAACTCGGAACAGGTCGGCAATCGGGGTTGTCCCGCCCCTCCCCCCTCATCCTGGGGTGCCCGCGTCGGCGAGCCTCGAAGGCGACCTCCAGAACAAATGGCGGTCGCTGGAGGACTCCTTCGAGGCGCCCGCTTCGCGGGCGCATCTCAGGATGAGGGCGGGGGTGGGACAAGCGTCGGTTGCGCAAAGTCTACCACAGCTCACCGCAGCTTGAGCGTCGCCAGGCCGGCGAGCGCCAGGATGACGGCGATGATCCAGAACCGGATCACGACCTGCGGCTCCTTCCAGCCCTTCTGCTCGAAGTGGTGATGGATCGGCGCCATGCGGAAGACGCGCTTGCCCGTGAGCTTGAACGACGCGACCTGGATGATCACCGACATGATCTCGAGGACGAACAGGCCGCCGACGATCGCCAGGACGATCTCGTGCTTGGTGGCCACCGCGACGACGCCGAGGAGGCCGCCCAGAGCGAGCGAGCCGGTGTCGCCCATGAAGATCTGCGCCGGCGGCGCGTTGAACCACAGGAAGCCGAGCCCCGCCCCGATCACCGCGCCGGCCACCACCGCGAGCTCGCCGGTGTCGCGCACGTAGTTCACCTGGAGGTAGCTCGCGGTGAAGGAGTTGCCGACGAGGTAGGCGATGACGCCGAAGGTGCCGCAGGCGATCATCACGGGGACGATGGCGAGCCCGTCGAGGCCGTCGGTCATGTTCACCGCGTTGCCCGCGCCGACGATGACGAAGCCGCCGAACAGCACGTAGAACCAGCCGAGATTCAGCAGCGCGTCCTTGAACACCGGGAAGGCGAGCTGGTTCTGCAGCGTGGACGGCGAGAAGTACGAGATCGCGTAGCAGGCCGTGATCGCGATCAGGGCCTCGAGCCCGAGGCGGAGCTTGCCCGAGAAGCCCTTGTGCGACTGCTTCGTCACCTTGAGGTAGTCGTCGTAGAAGCCGATCGCGCCGAAGCCCAGCGTCACCGTGAGGGTGATCCAGACGTAGTGGTTGCGCGGGTTGGCCCAGAGCAGGATCGCGACGATGGCGCCGGCCAGGATCATCAGGCCGCCCATGGTCGGGGTGCCGCGCTTGGTCAGCAGGTGGGTCTGCGGCCCGTCCTCGCGGATCGGCTGGCCCTTGCCCTGGCGCAGGCGCAGCAGCGAGATGATCAGCGGCCCGAACCAGAACACGAACAGGCCCGCCGTGAACAGCGCGCCTCCCGTCCGGAAGGTGATGTAGCGGAAGACGTTGAGGGCCGAGAGCGTGCCGCTCAGGTCCGACAGGAGATACAGCATCCGGGGGCTCGGCGGCTTGGCTCACACGAAGAAAGGGCGCCGGCGGGACGCGAACGGTCCCGGGGCCTCGGCGGACGATCAGGTGCCGGTCACGGCCCGGCGGACAGGGCCGACGCGTCGTGGCGCGCCGGGGGGTTCGCGTAGCGGGCTTTGAGCGCCTCGACAATCCGACCCATGCGAATACTGTTCGAGCCCTTGACCATCACGGCGTCGCCCGGCCGCAGGATCGCGGCCAGCGGCTCGACGAGGTCGGCCGAGGCGGCGGCCGCGATGCCCCGGCGCGCGACCGGCAGCGCCTCGAACAGGTGGCCCATCAGGGCGCCGGCGGTGAAGACGAGGTCGACGCCGTGGTCGGCGACGGCGCCGGCGAGATCGCGGTGGTGTGCGTCCGCGGCCGCCCCGAGCTCCAGCATGTCGCCGAGAACGGCGATGCGGCGCCCGCGCGGACCGGTCTCGATCGCCGCCAGCGTCGACAGCGCGGCGCGCACGGAGGCCGGGTTGGCGTTGTAGCTCTCGTCGACGAGGAAGGCCTCGCCGTCGCGAAGCTGGAGCGCGGTGCGCTCGCCGCGCCCGACCGGCGGCCGCAGGGCCGCGAGCGACAGGGCGGCGCGCGCGAGGTCG
The DNA here is from genome assembly GCF_022829705.1 of Methylobacterium sp. E-025. Taxonomy (NCBI): domain Bacteria; kingdom Pseudomonadati; phylum Pseudomonadota; class Alphaproteobacteria; order Hyphomicrobiales; family Methylobacteriaceae; genus Methylobacterium; species Methylobacterium sp. E-025. The sequence continues at coordinate 34,169 of NZ_JAKSYR010000071.1, read as the reverse complement.
GCGCCGAGGCTGTGGATCACCGCCATCACGCCGAGCGAGTTCATCGCGGTGTGCCGGCCGGGGGTGCCGAGCTGGTAGGTCACCGGCTGGCCCATCACCACGGCGTCGACCACCGAGAGGTCGGGGCGCAGCACGATCCGGCGCGCCCGCACGTCGGCTTCCTCGTGCTCGCCGAAGGTGACGATGCGCCCGGCCGACGAGGCGAGGGCATGGGCGTGGAGGCGGGCGAAGCTCGGGTTGTCGCGGTTGAGCACCGCGACGCCGCCGGGCGCGAGGCCCGAGAAGATCTCGCCCTTGGCGTCGGCGATCGCCGACAGCGAGGCGAAGTGCTCGATGTGGACCGGCTCGACGGTGGTGACGAGGGCCACCTCCGGGCGGACCTGCGCGACGAGCGGCACGATCTCCCGCGGGTGGTTCATGCCGATCTCGAACACGCCGAAGCGGCTCTCGGCCGGCATCCGCGCCAGCGTCAGCGGCACGCCCCAGTGGTTGTTGTAGGAGGCGACGGAGGCGTGGGTCTGCCCTTGCGCCGACAGCACGTGGCGCAGGGCCTCCTTGGTGCCGGTCTTGCCGACCGAGCCGGTCACGGCCACGACCTGGGCCGCGGTGCGGGCGCGGGCCGCGCGGCCGAGGCGCGTCATCGCGTCGAGGACCGGATCGGGGCCCTCCCCCGGCACGGCCAGGACGGGTCCGTCGAACGAGGCGGCGCGGTCGGCGGCGACCACCGCCGCGCCCGCGCCCTTGTCGAGCGCCGCGCGGACGAAGTCGTGCCCGTCGCGAGCCTCGCCCCGGATCGCGAAGAACAGGTCGCCCGGCTGCAGCGTGCGGGTGTCGATCGAAGCGCCGGTGACGGCGCCGCGCTCGCCCTGGAGCGTTCCCCCGGTGGCGGCCGCGAGTTCGGCCGCCGTCCAGAGCGGTTTGGCGTTCGGGCTCATGCGGCCTCCGGTCGAGCGCGACGGTGCAACGCATCTTCCCTCCCCCCTTCGCGGGGGAGGGTGGGCCTCGCGTCAGCGAGGGTCGGGAGAGGGGAGCGCGTTGTCCGGAGATGTCGCTCCCCTCTCCCGACCCGCTTCGCGGGCCACCCTCCCCCGCAGAGGGGGGAGGGAGACGTGCGGCAGTCGTCGTGTTTCACGGGAACGGCGCTCATCGCAGATCCCCATCGATCGCCGCCCGCAGCACTGCGTGGTCCGAGAACGGCAGCACCCGGTCGCCCACGATCTGGCCGGTTTCGTGACCCTTGCCGGCCACCACCAGCACGTCGCCGGGCCCGAGCCCGCGCACGGCCGTGCGGATCGCCTCGGCGCGGTCGCCGATCTCGCCGGCGCCCGGCGCCTCGGCGAGGATGGCGGCGCGGATCGCGGCCGGGTCCTCGGAGCGGGGATTGTCGTCGGTGACGATCACCGTATCGGCCAGCCGCGCGGCGATGGCGCCCATGATCGGGCGCTTGCCGCGGTCGCGGTCGCCGCCGCAGCCGAAGACCACGACCAGGCGCCCGGTGGCGAAGGGGCGCAACGCGACGAGGACGCCCTCCAGGGCTTCCGGCTTGTGGGCGTAGTCGACGAGGCAGAGCGCGCCGTTGACCTCGCCGATGCGCTCCATGCGGCCGGGCACGCCGGTGAGGTGCTCCAGGCTCGCGAACACGCCGTCGGGGTCGGCGGCGCCGGCGGGCGTGGCGAGCGCAAGGCCGGCGGCGACGAGCGCGTTCTCGACCTGGAACCCGCCGACCAGCGGCAGCTGGATCCGGCGTCGGCCGTGGCGGCCGTCGAGGTCGAGCACCTGCGCGAAGCCCTCGGTGCGGGCATCAAGGAGGCGGATGTCGGAGCCGGCGCGGCCGGTGGTGCGGATGGCGTGGCCGGCTTCGGTCGCGGCGGCGATCACCCGGTCGGCATAGGCGCCGTCGGCGTTGACGATGGCGGGCGCGCCCGCCGGCAGCAGGGTCGCGAACAGGCGGAGCTTGGCGGCGAGGTAGTCCTCGACCGTCGCATGGTAGTCGAGGTGGTCGCGCCCGAGATTGGTGAAGCCGGCGGCGGCCAGCCGCACGCCGTCGAGGCGGCGCTGCTCGATGCCGTGCGAGGAGGCCTCCATCGCGAGGTCGGTGATGCCGTCGTCGGCGAGCCGCGCCAGGGTCTGGTGCAGGGTCACCGGATCGGGCGTGGTCAGCGAGCCGTAGGCGGCGCCGCGGTTGGTGACGATGCCAACGGTGCCGAGGCTCGCCGATTCCCGCCCGATCCGCGACAGGATCTGGCGGAGGAAGTCGGCGACCGAGCTCTTGCCGGCGGTGCCGGTCACCGTGACGATGGTCTCGGGCTGGCGGCCCGACAGGCGCGCGGCGGCGAGCGCGAGCGCCCGGCGGGCATCCGCCACGGCGATCCAGGCGCAATCCCGCGGCAGGTCGGCGGGACGGTCGCCCTCCCCGACCACGGCGACGGCGCCGGCCGCCGCGGCCTTGGCCGCGAACAGCCGCCCGTCGGCCCGGGTCCCCGGCACCGCGACGAAGACGCCGCCCGGCACCACGTTGCGGCTGTCGGCGGTCAGCCCGGCCACCGGGCGGCCGGCTTCGCCCGTTCCCGCATCCGGGAACAGGGTGCCCAGGGTCGGCGCGCTCACGGGCCGCCGACCATGCTGGCGTGGTAGGCGTTGAGCTTGACCATCAGCGGGAAGGGCTTGGCCGGCGGCTCGAATTGCGGCGGCAGGCCGAGGATCGGCGCGACGCGCTCGATCACCTTGCCGGTGACGACGCCGGAGTTCCAGGCGGCGGTGGCGTAGCCGCCGCTCTCCGGCAGGCCCTGCGGCTCGTCCATGATGGTCACGAACAGGTATTTCGGCTTGTCCATCGGGGCGGCCGCCATGAAGGTCGTGAACAGGCGGTTCTTGTTGTAGCGCCCGCCGATCACCTTCTCGGCGGTGCCGGTCTTGCCGCCGACGAAGTAGTACGGGATCGCCGCCTTCTTGGCCGAGCCTTCGGTCGCGTTGAGCCGCATGATGAAGCGCATCGCCTCGCTGGTCTGCGGGCTCAGCACCTGCGTCGCCTTCGCCATCGCCTCCTTGACGTCGGTCTTGAGGAAGGTCGGCGTCATCAGGAAGCCGCCGTTGGCGATCGCCGCCACCGCCGCCGTCGCCTGGATCGGCGCCACCGCGAGGCCGTGGCCGAAGGCGATGGTGATGGTGTTGATCTCGGTCCAGCGCGGCGGGATGATCGGCATGGCCGACTCGGGCAGCTCGGTCCGCATCCGGTCGAGCAGGCCCATCTTCTTGAGGAACGCCTTGTGGCCGGGCACGCCGACGCCGAGCGCCATCTTGGCCGAGCCGATGTTGGACGAGTGGGTGAACACCTCCGGCATGGTGATGACGCGGTTGGTGCCGTGATACTCGTGGATCTTCTGGCGGCCCCAGCTCAGCACGCCGCCGCGGGTGTCGAAGGTCGAGTTGACGTTGTACTTGCCCGATTCGAGCGCCATCGCGAGGGTCATCGCCTTGAAGGTCGAGCCCATTTCGTAGACGCCGACGTTCATGCGGTTGATCTTGTCGTCGGACAGGGCGTCGACCGGGTTGTTCGGGTCGAAGTCCGGCATCGAGACCAGCGCGATCACCTCGCCGGTCTGGACGTCGAGGATCATCGAGGCGCCGGCCTTGGCCTTGAAGTGCTCGATGCCCTTGGCCAGCTCGTCGCGCACCGCGAACTGCGCGCGCAGGTCGACCGAGAGCTGGATCGGCTTGAGGTCGGTCTGCTTGGCGACGAAGCCGAACTCGTTCAGGGCCTTGTTGCCCTGGTTGTCGATGTACTTCTCCATCCCGGCGATGCCGATGTTGTCGAGGTTCGTCGCGCCGATGATGTGGGCGGCGGCGACCCCGTTCGGGTAGACGCGCTTGTGGTCGGGCAGGAAGCCGATGCCGGGGATGCCGAGCCGGTGGACCTCGGCCTGCTGCTTCGGCGTCAGCTCGCGCTTCACCCAAACGAAGCCGACGCCCTTCTTGCCCGGCTTCTGGGTGAGCTTGGCGCGCAGCTCCGTGGCGTTCAGCTCGGGCAGGACGGCGGTGAGCAGCTCGACCGCCTCGTCCTTGTCGTAGATGTTGCCGGGCTCGGCGAAGACCGAGACGGTGCGAATGTCGGTTGCGAGGATCTCGCCGTTGCGGTCGATGATGTCGGGCCGGATCGCGGTTGTGGCGGCGGCCGCCACCCGGTGCTCCTGGCTCGGCGGCGCGCCGAAGATCGCGATCGACAGGAGCCGCACGCTGATCGCGCCGAACACCGCCAGGAACGCGAGGCCGACCAGCGCGACGCGGGTGTAGGAGCGCTCGATCGCGAGGCGGAACATCGCCCGGAACAGGCGCATCCCGGGATGGACCCGCGGCTCGGTCTCGAGCACCGGCTCCTCGACGGCGTGGGAACGCGGCGCGGATTCAAGCTCGGGCTCGGCGTGATCGTGCCCGGCCGCGTCGTCGGGCAGCGCGTGCGGATCGGCGGCCTGCGGATCGCGGGCGGCGTCTTCGGGTGCGGCGTCGTGAGCGTCTTGGGACACGGGGACTACCTCGAGGCCGCGTTCGGCGTGCGGGTCGTGACGACGGTGCGGGTGATCGATCCGGTGGTGCGGGGCTCGGAGGCCGGCCCCTTCTCCTTCGGCGTCGCGGTGGCCGCGAGCAGGCGGCCGATCTCGTCGCCGCGCTCGGGCCGGGCCGGCAGGTCGGCGAGGCGCCCGAGATGGCTGGTGCCGATCGGCTCCAGGGCGAGGTGCTTCTCCACCGCCGCCTGCAGCCGGTCCGGCCGGGTCAGGAGCTGCCACTCGGCGCGCAGCACGGCGATGGCCTGCCGCTCGGCATGCAGGCCGCTCTTCAGCTTCGAGACCTGACCGCCCTGGTAGAGCGTGTCGTACTTGATCGAGTAGGCGTAGATCGCCGAGGCGACGAGGCCGGCGACGGCGAGCAGGTTGAGTAGGCGGATCACCGGCGTGCGCCTCCGCGCGGGGCTTCGGGAAGCGCGGCGAGCGCCTGGATCGCGGCGAGCGGCGCCGGCACGGGTGCATCCGTGCGCTCGGCGGCCCGCAGCTTGGCCGAGCGCGCGCGCGGGTTGCGCGCGGTCTCGGAATCGGAGGGCAGCACCGGTCCCTTGGTCACCGGCTTGAAGCTCCTGGCGGCGGCGGGCTCGCCGCCGGGCAGCGCGCTCGGCATGTGGCGCGAGGCCTGGACCGCGCGGCCGCTGCGGGCGGAGAAGAACTGCTTGACGATGCGGTCCTCGAGCGAGTGGAAGGTTACCACCGCGAGCCGCCCGCCCGGCCCGAGCATCCGCTCGGCCGCGTGCAGCGCCTGGACCAGCTCCCCGAGCTCGTCGTTGACCGCGATGCGCAGGCCCTGGAACGTGCGCGTCGCCGGATGGATGCCGCTGCCGGGCTCGGTGCGGACGACGCCGGCGACGAGGTCGGCGAGCTGCGCCGTGGTCTCGATCCGGCCGCGCCGGCGCGCCTCGATGATGGTGCGGGCCACCGCGCGCGAGCGCCGCTCCTCGCCGTAATGGTAGATGATGTCGGCGAGCTCCGCCTCCTCGGCCTCGTTGACGAGGTCGGCGGCGCTGAGGCCGGTGGCGGCCATCCGCATGTCGAGCGGGCCGTCGTTGCGGAACGAGAAGCCGCGCTCGGGCTGGTCGATCTGCATCGACGACACGCCGATATCGAGCACGATCCGATCGGCCTGCGCCTCGCCGAGCTCAGCGAGGTGGGCGTCGAGGGCGCCGAACCGTCCGGGAACCAGGGTGAGCCGCCCGTTCGCGGCGGCGACGAGCCCGGCGCCGCCGGCGATCGCCGACGGGTCGCGGTCGATGCCGATCACGCGCAGGTCGGGATCGGCGGCGAGCATCGCGCGGGTGTAGCCGCCGGCGCCGAAGGTGCCGTCGACCGCAAGCCCGGCCCCGCACAGGTCGAGGGCGGCCAGCACCTCGTCGAGCAGCACCGGAACGTGCGGTCCGCCGGCCGGCTCCAGGGGCTTGCGCGTCATCGGGGCACCCCGCCTGCGGAGGTTCGCCGGGCCGCGCGCGGCCGAGGCAGCCCGCCGTGGACGGGGGGAACGGTTCGGCTCATGGCTGCCTGCACCCGGCCGCTGCGTCGCGGCGCGGTCGGTTTGGGCGGTCCCGGTGATGCGGCGGCCAAAGGCCCGCACACGGGCGATCCCCGCTTGGGCGCGGGGCGCGTCCGTCGATCCGGAAGTCACCGTTGACGAGATGTTGGCGGGTACCATGGGCCTCTGACGATCGTCAACGCAAGCGAAGACCCGCATCGCGGACGTCCGATCTGACCTCGACAAGGTTAACCGACGGTCAATTTTTCGTCGCGTCGGCCGAGGTTCGAGCTGCGATTGACGACTGTAGTGACGACGTGAAAGCGTCAGCCGGCGAAAGCTTCGCACAGCTTCGCCCAGCGCGGGCATATATTCCCCACGATCCCGCAGCCGCCCGAGGATCGGCACGATCCGTCAACGGCTTAGCCGGGGTTCCCGACGACGCGCCGGGCCGGGAACGAGCGGATCAGCCGGCCTGTAAGCCGGGTTCTGTAGGGCCCGGATGCCGCGAGGCACCCGGACGTGGCGGCCATTCCTCTGGGACGATCGTTGCCGACCGCCTCGAGCAACCAACCCGGGCGACTGGCCTGGAGAGCGGGCCTGCCTCTGCCTCTCGCGAGGTGAGGCGCGCCGCCCCTATTCGGTCTTGCTCCCGGTGGGGTTTGCCGTGCCGTCCGCGTTGCCGCGTCCGCGGTGCGCTCTTACCGCACCCTTTCACCCTGACCCCGCGACCTCGCGGCCCGGGGCGGTCTGCTCTCTGTGGCACTGTCCCTGGGGTCGCCCCCGCCGGACGTTATCCGGCACCGTCTCTCCATGGAGCCCGGACTTTCCTCCCCGGGCTGACGCCCGGAGCGGCCGCCCGGCCGACTGATCCGGCGCGGATGTGGGCCGGATCGGCCGCCCGGGTCAAGCGGGCTACCAGGTGCCGGTGTTCTCCATCGAGGCCCACGGCTCCTGCGGCTCCTTCGCGCCGCCCTTCTGCAGGATCTCGATCGAGATGCCGTCCGGCGACTTCACGAAGGCCATGTGGCCGTCGCGCGGCGGCCGGTTGATGGTGACGCCCTTGTCCTTCAGCCGGGCGCAGAAGGCGTAGATGTCGTCGACCTGATAGGCCAGGTGCCCGAAGTTGCGCCCGCCGGAATAGGTCTCCGGGTCCCAGTTGTAGGTCAGCTCCACCAGGGGCGACTTGGTGGTCTCGGCGCGGGCCGCGTCGCCGGGGGCGGCGAGGAAGACCAGCGTGAAGCGGCCCTTCTCGTTGTCGATACGGCGCACCTCCTGCAATCCGAAGGTGTCGACGTAGAACGCGAGCGCCGTGTCGAGGTCGGCGACGCGCACCATCGTGTGCAGATATTCCATAGGCGGCATCCTGTTGGGCCGGAGCGGCGTCCCGCCTCCCCGGCCGGATCTGCGGGACGCCCGGCGCAGCCGACGAAGGTCGCGGCGCCGGGCGGGTCGCCGCGGTAGCTAGCGCCCGATCGGGCGGCCGGTAGGCCGTACCCGTCGGCGCGGTCGCGAATCGCGACACGCGCCTGGATCGCGTCGGCCGACGCGGCGGCATCCCCGTCGGGCCGCAGGGCTTCGAGGGAAGAGCCCCGTCGATCTCCGCCCCGTCGGCGACGTTCTTCGTCCTCGGGGCGGCTTCGCACAGGATCCCGTCAGGGCTTGGCGGCGCGATCGTCCGGCGGGCGGACCGTGCGGGCGCCGGAATCTTATCGCGTCGGCCCCGCGGCGGCTCTCGATCCCGGCGCCGTCGCGAAGCGGTGGGCGGCCATCCCGACCAGCATCGCCGCGACGAAGACGGCGACGGGCAGCCTCCCGGTCGAGAGGGCCGCGACCGCCGGCCCGGGGCAGAAGCCGGAGAGCCCCCAGCCGATCCCGAACACGGCCGACCCGCCGACGAGGGCCGCGTCGATCCGGCGGTTCGTCGGGATCTGGAAGGCGTCGGCGAGGACCGGCCGCGGCAGCCGGCGGGACAGGCAATAGCCGAGCGCCGAGACGGCGACCGCGCCGCCGAGCACGAACATCAGGCTCGGGTCCCAGGCTCCCGTGACGTCGAGGAAGCCGCGGACCCGCACCGGGTCGAGCATGCCGGACACGGACAGGCCGACCCCGAAGATCACGCCCGCCGCGAGCCCCGCCAGCAGGCGCCGGAGGCCAATCACCACGCCCCCCCGAAGGCGCGCGCCGCCGCCACCGTCGCCATCCCGGCCGACAGGAAGGTGAGCACCGCCACGAGCGAGCGCGGCGACAGACGGGCGAGGCCGGCGACGCCGTGGCCGCTGGTGCAGCCCGAGCCGAGCCGCGTGCCGAACCCGACGAGCAGGCCCGCGACGACGAGCACCGGCAGCGAGGCGACGATCCGCATCTCCGGCCACGCGCCGGAGAGCCAGGCGAAGGCCGGCGGCCCGATCAGCAAGCCGGCGACGAAGGCGGCATCCACCCGCCGGCGCTCGCCCCGGTCGGTGCCGAGGCCGGCGACGAGGCCGCTGATGCCGGCGATGCGGCCGTTCAGCAGCAGCAGCAGCGCCACCGAGAGGCCGATCAGCGCTCCGCCGGCGAGTGTGGACAGATCGATGCTGGTCATGCGGGCGGTCCTCCTTCGCGTGCGGCGGCCGGCGTATCGCGCGGGGTCGCCGGAAACAAGGCTTGCAATCCCCCGCAGGATCACCAATTATTCAATCAAGTCAACAACTTAACGGAAGAATCATGCTGCTGGACAGAGCTTCCGCGACGCAAAGCATCTCCGAATTCGACCCCTGGGAGGACAACGACGTCCTCGCGCCGCCGACCCCGGTTCGTTCGCCGCGGGCGGGGGCGCATCGCACCGGCGCGGCCGCCGCGATCGCCGAGGGCGATCAGGTCGTGTTCGCTCGGCTCGACGTCGCCGAAGCGCTCGGCATCTGGCGCCACGCCCTCGGTCGCGTGGTCGAGACGCACGACGAGGCGCAGGCGGCCCGGGTCACCCTCGACGTCAAGTTCGACGGCCACGAGACCCTGCATCGCTACCTGCCGGATCTCTTCGAGAAGCGGACGGCGTGAGGATGCCGATCCGCTCGCGGGTCGCCGCATGAGCCTCGGAGCCATCCTCGAGGCGCGCTCCTCCCTGCCGCAGGCGCCGCTGCGGACGACGAGCCGCAGCACGAGCGTCGACGCGGTCTGGGCGGAGGTCCGCGCCGAGGCCGAGGCGGCGCTGGTGGAGGAGCCGCTCTATGCCGGCATCATCCAGGCGACCGTCCTCGACCAGCGCAGCATCGCGCAGGCCTTCGCCTACCGGCTCGCGCACCGTCTCGGCGACGGCGACCTGTCGCGGCTGGCGATGCGCGACCTCTGCCTCGCCGCCTTCGAGGCCGACCCGCATGCCGGCGCCCACGCGGTGCGCGACCTCGTCGCCATCCGCGAGCGCGACCCGACCTGCCGGCGCTATCTCGACCCGTTCCTGTTCTACAAGGGCCTGGCGGCGCTGGAGGGCTACCGGGTGGCGCACTGGCTCTGGCACCAGGGCCGGGCGACGCTGGCGCTGCACGTGCAGAGCCGGATCTCGGAAGTGTTCGGCGCCGACATCCACCCGGCGGCGCGCATCGGCTCCGGCGTGTTCATCGATCACGCCACCGGGGTGGTGATCGGCGAGACCACGGTGATCGCCGACGACGTCTCGATCCTGCAATCCGTGACGCTCGGCGGCAACGGCAAGGAGAGCGGCGACCGCCATCCCAAGATCGAGCGCGGGGTGCTGCTGAGCGTCGGCGCCAAGGTGCTCGGCAACATCCGCGTCGGCGAGGGCGCCCGCGTCGCGGCGGCCGCGGTCGTGCTGCACGACGTGCCGGCCCACACCACGGTCGCCGGGGTGCCGGCGCGCGTGGTGTCGAAGCTGCCGCGCAGCGAGGAGCCGGCCCAGAGCATGGACCAGTTCTTCGGGGACGGGATCTGACACGGGCCGATGCGAAGGCGGCCGGCTCGCGGCCACGATCGGAGGCGCCGGCGGCTGCGCCGTCTCGCTCGTCTCGCTCGTCTCGGCGACGGGAACGGTCGCTCGTCCCGCGCGGGCGTCGGAACGGTTGAGCGGACGGTGGGACGAGCTAAGCCTTCATCGCGCCGGACGAGGCTTTTGGAGAAGTGCATTCTCCAGAAACATGACTGCACGGCACCGTAATTCATCATACCAGCATTCGATAGCCGGCATTTCTGCAATACATCGCAACTTGAGAAAATCGTTCTATTGACCGCGCATCGCGGCCGAGGCTAGACCACGAACGTTCCAAGACGCGACGCAGGTCGTCGTGGGTGGACGTCAAGCATTCGATGCTTCATCCGAACGCGCCATCCCTTCATGCGGGATGGCTGCGGCCGATACATCATGCCGGCACAGCAACGTGCCCGGGCTCGAACGACAATCAAGCGGGGACGACGAACGATGAGCGGACAAGGGCAGAGCGTGGGCGCATCGGCAGCACGCAATCTATCGACCGCGACCGTCACGTCGGTCCAGAACCTCGCCAACACCCCGCGCTGGCTCCTGCGGCTGCTGCCCTTCGTCGACGTCGACGGCGGCGTCTACCGCGTGAACCGTCGCGCCGTGGTGCTGGCCAAGCCCGGCCGCATCGACCTCGCCTCGGACGGCAAGGGCCGCGCGATCAGCCCCGCCTCGCTGCGCGCGGTGCCGCCGTTCAGCCGCCTCGGCGATGCCGAGCTGGCCGCGCTGGCGGACCGGTTCACCGAGAGCCGGCACAATGCCGGCGAGACGATCTCGGAGGGCGGCGCGGGCGACCGCAGCCTGACGATCGTCGCCGACGGCACCGTCGAGCTCTCGCTGTCCGGCCCCTACAAGAACCGGCTGCGCTCGGGTCTCGCCACCCGCGGCGACTTCTTCGGCGACGAGACCCTGGTCGGCGGCAGCCAGCCCGCGCCCGCCGTCAAGGCGCTCTCGGCGGTGACCCTGCTCACCCTCGACCGCGCGGCCCTCGACGACGACGCGGTCAAGAACCGCATCGCGCAGTACGTCGAGGAGCGCGACCGCCTGAAGGGGCACACCAACAGCCACGGCGAGCAGGGCATCGAGCTGCTGGCCGTCCACACCGGCGCCCCGCGCCTGCCGACGACCTTCGTCGACTACGAGATTGATCCGCGCGAGTATCACCTCTCGACGATCCAGACGATCCTCAACACCCACACCCGCGTCACCGATCTCTACTCGAACGAGATCGATCAGCTCCGCGAGCAGATCCGCCTGACGGTGGATGCCGTGAAGGAGCGCGAGGAGTGGGAGCTGCTCAACAACTCCGAGTTCGGCCTGCTCAACGAGGTCGGCGGCCGCCAGCGCATCCCGACGCGCTCCGGCCCGCCGACGCCCGACGATCTCGACGAGCTTCTGACCCTGGTCTGGAAGAAGCCCGCCTTCTTCGTGGCGCATCCCCGCGCCATCGCCGCCTTCGGCCGCGAGGCCACCCGCCGCGGCGTGCCGCCGGTCGTGGTGCACCTGTTCGGCGCGCCCTTCCTGACCTGGCGCGGCGTGCCGCTGGTGCCGAGCGACAAGCTGCCGATCGACACCGACCCGGCGACCGGCGCCCAGACCACCTCGATCCTGCTCTTGCGCGTCGGCGAGGGCGAGCAGGGTGTCGTCGGCCTGCAGAAGTCGGGCGTCACCGGCGAGATCGAGCCGGGCCTGTCGGTGCGCTACATGGGCACCAACGACCACTCGATCGCCTCGCACCTCGTCACCCGCTACTTCTCGGCCGCGGTGCTGGTCGAGGACGCGATCGCCCGCCTCGATAACGTGCTGCTCGGCAACTACCATGACTACGCCTGAGGCCGGCGTCTTGGGCATCTCCGCCATCGGCATCCCCACGGGCGCGACGGGCGATGCCGCCGGCTCCCTCGCCCATGCCGATCTCGTCGGGCGCCTCGCCCGCGAGATCTACGGTCAGGGCAACGCGACCTCCGCCCCGCTCGCCCCCGCCGTGCCGGCGTCGCCGCAGCGTCCCCAAGGCCTGGAGACCCTTCCCCAGGGCCCCGGGCAGCCGTCGCTCCCGGGTGCCGCGATCGGCACCCCCTCGGTGCCGTCGGGCACCTCGTCGGGCGTCCAGCCCGACGCCGCCTTCGGCGCGCGCAACGTCGGCGGCCCGAGCGTCGGGCTTCCCGGCCTGACCGGGCCGTCGGCCGCCAACCCGTTCGGCGGGACGCCCGCGCCGACGAGCGCCGGCCTCCTCGACGTCACGACGATCCCCTCGGTCCACCCGCTCGCCGACCCGCGCGCGGCGCAGCGCGGCGTTCCGTCCGCGCGGCACGGCCTGCCGGAATTCTTCGTGCCGAGCGTGGCCGACGTCGCCGCCTTCCTCCCCGGCGGCGGCGACCTGCACCGGACCGTCGCGAAGGATCATCCGCGGGCCAACGCCTTCGCCCACGCGATCGCGCCGTCCCTCGTGCCGGCGGACCCGTCGAAGCGCGGCGTCGACGTCGCCCAGGAGAACTTCCGGCGCACCGGCCGGCTCTCGGGCGATCCCGTGCGCACGGTCGAGCCCGGCCCCGACGAGCCGTTCTCGTCGGGCGACTACGACTTCCTGACCGGGGGCTCGCGCGCGTCGAGGCCGCACGCCACGCCCCGCGTCGAGCCCGCGCGCCACGACGGGCCGGCCCCGCGCGCGACCTCGACCCGGTCGAGCCCGGCGGGCGCGCCCTTCGACGTCGAGCACATCCGCAAGGACTTCCCGGCCTTGCACCAGAGCGTGAACGGGCACCCCCTGGTCTGGCTCGACAACGCGGCGACCACGCACAAGCCGCAATCGGTCATCGACGCGACCTCCGAGTTCTACGCCCGCCACAACTCGAACATCCACCGGGCCGCGCACACGCTGGCCGCGCGCTCCACCGACCTGTTCGAGGGCGGCCGCGAGAAGGTGCGCCGCTTCCTCAACGCGCCCTCGAAGGACGACATCGTCTTCCTGCGCGGCACGACGGAGGCGATCAACCTCGTCGCGAACTCGTACGGCCGGGCCAACATCGGCCCGGGCGACGAGATCATCGTCTCGACGATCGAGCACCACGCCAACATCGTGCCCTGGCAGCTGCTCAGCCAGGCCACCGGCGCGACCCTGCGGGTGATCCCGGTCAACGATCGCGGCGAGATCATTTTCGAGCAGTACGCCGCCCTGCTGTCGGGCCGGATTAAGATCGTCTCGGTGACCCATGTCGCCAACGCGCTCGGCACGGTGAACCCGGTCCGCGAGATCATCGCCCTCGCCCACGCCTACGGCGTGCCGGTGCTGGTCGATGCGGCCCAGTCGACCCCGCACATCCCGATCGACGTGCAGTCGCTCGACGCCGACTTCGTGGTGTTCTCGGGCCACAAGGTCTTCGGGCCGACCGGCATCAGCGCGCTCTACGGCAAGACGCACCTCCTCGCGGCGATGCCGCCGTGGCAGGGCGGCGGCCACATGATCGAGGACGTCACCTTCACGAAGACCGTCTACAAGGGCGCGCCGGAAAAGTTCGAGGCGGGCACGCCGGACATCGCCGGCGCCGTAGGCCTCGGCGCGGCGCTCGACTATCTCGAGAGCGTCGGCCTGCCGGCGATCGCGGCCTACGAGCACGACCTGCTGGACTATGCGCAGGCCGGCCTCGCCGACATCAGGGGCCTGCGCCTGATCGGCACCGCCCGCGAGAAGGCGAGCGTGATGTCCTTCGTGATCGAGGGACAGACGAATGAGGCGGTGGCCCACCACCTCGACCGCCACGGCGTCGCCGTGCGCTCCGGGCACCATTGCGCCCTGCCGGCCCTGCGCCGCTTCGGCGTCGACCAGTCGATCCGCGCCTCGCTCGCCTTCTACAACACCCGTGCGGACGTGGACGTGTTCCTCAAGGCCCTGCACCGCCTGCCGCGGTAGCGGCGTTCGGCAGGATCGCCGGCACGAACGAAGGCCCGATGCCGTCGCCGCGGCATCGGGCCTTCCCGTTTGTCGATCGGCCGGCGGGCATCGCCGTTGCACCGCGGCGGCGGCGGGACCAGAACGGTCCCGACTTCCGGCCAGCCGAGCGAGGCCCCGCATGCGAACCGATACGCCCGTCCAGATCCGGCTTCAGGACTACCGACCGAGCGACTTCCTGATCGACCGCGTCGACCTCGACGTGCGGCTGGCGCCGCACGACACGCGGATCACGGCGAGGCTCGCGCTGCGCCCGAACCCGGCCGGCCGCACCGGCGTCCCCCTGGTGCTCGACGGCGACGACCTCGTCCTGGAGGGGCTGGAGCTGGACGGCGTGCCGCTCGCCGCCGACGCCTACGCGGCGAGCCCGGCCGGGCTGACGCTGCACACGCCGCCGCAAGGGCCGTTCGAGCTGACGATCGCGACGCGGGTGGACCCGACCGCCAACACCAAGCTGATGGGGCTCTACCGCTCGAACGGCGTCTACTGCACCCAGTGCGAGGCCGACGGCTTCCGCCGGATCACCTACTTCCTCGACCGGCCCGACGTGATGGCGGTCTACACCACCCGGATCGAGGCCGAGCGCGCGGAGGCCCCGGTGCTGCTCGGCAACGGCAACCCGGTGGAGGCCGGCGACGTGCCCGGCACCGGACGGCACTTTTCCGTGTGGCACGACCCGCACCCGAAGCCCGCCTACCTGTTCGCCCTCGTCGGGGGCGCCCTCGACCGGGTCGCGCAGGACTTCACCACGATGGAGGGCCGGGCCGTCGCGGTCGCGGTCTACGTCGAGCCCGGCAAGGCGCCGCGCGCCGCCTACGCCCTCGACGCGGTGATCCGCTCGATGGCCTGGGACGAGGCGACCTTCGGGCGCGCCTACGACCTCGACGTGTTCAACGTCGTCGCCGTGTCGGACTTCAACATGGGCGCGATGGAGAACAAGGGCCTCAACCTGTTCAACGACAAGTACGTCCTGGCCTCGCCCGAGACCGCGACCGACGGCGACTACGCCGCGATCGAGCGCATCATCGCGCACGAGTACTTCCACAACTGGTCGGGCAACCGCGTCACCTGCCGCGATTGGTTCCAGCTCTGCCTGAAGGAGGGCCTGACGGTCTTCCGCGACCAGGAATTCTGCGCGGACATGCGCTCGCGCGCCGTCCACCGCATCGGCGAGGTCCGCAATCTGCGCGCGCGGCAGTTCCCCGAGGATGCCGGCCCGCTCCGGCACCCGGTCCGGCCGGGGGCCTATGCCGAGATCAACAACTTCTACACGGCGACCGTCTACGACAAGGGCGCCGAGATCGTGCGGATGCTGCGCACGCTGATCGGGGCCGACGCCTTCCGGGCCGGCATGGACCGGTACTTCGCCGACAACGACGGCACGGCGGCCACCGTCGAGGACTTCCTGGCGGCCTTCGCCGCGGTGACGGGACGCGACCTCACGGCCTTCGCGCGCTGGTACGAGCGCCCCGGCACGCCGACGCTCGCCGTGACCCGCGCCTACGACGCGGCGTCCCGGCGCTGCACGCTCGGTCTCCGCCAAAGCCTGGAGGCGGCCGGCCCGCCGCTGGTGATCCCGGTGGCGCTCGGCCTCGTCGGCACGGCCGGCCCGCTCGCCGGGGCGACGTCGGCCGCGGTCGCCGGCGGCGTCTTCGTCCTCGACGCCGAGACCGCGACGGTGGCGTTCGAGAACGTCGCCGAGCCGCCCGTCCCCTCGCTGCTGCGCGGCTTCTCGGCCCCGGTGCGGCTCGACCTCGACCTGACCGACGCCGAGCGCCTCACCCTGCTCCGCCACGACACCGACCCGTTCAACCGCTGGCAGGCGGCGCAGGGCATCGCGATGCGCCTGATCCTCGGACCGGCGGCGCCGGGGGCGGCCGAGGCCTTCGCCGACGCGCTCGGGGCCTTCCTCGACGGCGAGGCCCTGGCCGACCCGGCCTTCGCCGCCCTGGTCCTGGCGCTTCCCGGCGAGGGCGAGGCCGCCAGCGAGATCGCCGCCGACATCGACCCGGATGCCATCCACGCCGCCCGCACCGCCCTCCGGGCGGTCCTCGGAACGCGGCTGCGCCCGCGCCTCGACGGGCTGATGTCGGCGCTGCGGCCGTCGCACGAGACCGCCTACAGCCCGGATGCGGCCTCGGCCGGCCGCCGGTCTCTCGCCAACGCCTGCCTCGACCTGATCGCGGCGGCCGATCCCGCGGCGGGGACCGAGGGCGCCCTCGCCCAGCTGCGCGAGGCCCGCAACATGACCGACCGCCTCGCCGCCCTCGGCGTGATCGCGGCGATCCCGGGGGACGCCCGCGAGGCGGCGCTCGCCGCCTTCGGTAGCACCTATGCCGACGAGCCGCTCGTCCTCGACAAGTGGTTCGCGATCCAGGCGATGATCCCCGAGGACGGCACGCGGGCGCGGATCGCCGGGCTCGCCGAGCACCCGGCCTTCGCCATGACCAACCCGAATCGGGTGCGGGCGCTGATCGCCAGCTTCGCGCTCGGAAACCCGACCCAGTTCGCACGGGCCGACGGAACCGGGTTCGCCCTGGTGGCCGAGCGCATCGAAGCGCTCGACCGGATCAATCCGCAGCTCGCCGCGCGCCTCCTCACCGCCTTTTCCCCGTGGCGCCGATGGGAAATTTCGCGGCGGGAAAAGGCCGCCGAAATCCTCAACCGGATCAAGGCGATCCCCGCGCTTTCGCGGGACGTGGCCGACATCGCCGCCCGCACCCTCGAAGCCGGTTAACCATCGCTTAACATTGACGATTCTCCGCCGAATCCGAGCCGGTAGATGCGGCCGGGAGTCAAGCTCGGCCGGAAAAAAGCCGTGGACAAATCACCCGGGAAAGTGATGAACTGAATTCAGATTCGAGGCCGGCGCAGCACGGCCCGGACGCTTTCATGTCACGAGGTCGACCATGCCGGAGGCGGATTCCGCTTCCTTCTCCGCGCGTGCGGATACGATTCTCGGCATCCACTGGCCGACGCGGGCTCCGGCCGCGCGTTTCGTCCAGGCCGAGGCGTGGCTGCGCTACGCGGTGCCGGCCCTGCTGGCGACCTTCCTCGCCTGCCTGGCGGGGCTGACCGCGCTCCACCTCCAGAACCAGCGCGACGAGCTGCTCGCCGCCGCGAGCGCCGACCTCGAGACCTTCACCCGCCTCTCGGCGGGGGCGCTGGCCGGCCGCGTCGGCAGCGACGAGGCGGCCCAGGCGAGCCTCGCCGACCTGTTCCCCGCCGGCGCGCTCCCGGCCGGGCGCCGGGTGCTGATCGTGGCGCGCGGCGAGCGCATCGTCGCGGCCCGCCCGCCGCTGCCCGCGGGCGCCGAGACGCTCCAGACCGTGCTCGGCGAGGCGGAGGCGCTCTCGACGCTGGGCGAGCGCGCCGGCGTGATGCGCCTGGCGCTGGCCGGCGGCGACACGGTGTTCGCGGCGATGCGGCGCCTGCCCGACGGCCAGGACCGGATCGCGGTGATGCAGTCGGTCGAGGCGCTGACCGCGACCTGGACGGGCCGCGCCCGGCATCAGGCCATCCTCGTCGCGGCGGCTGCCCTCGTCATCGTCGGGGTCGGCCTCGCCTACGGGCTCCAGAGCCGCCGGGCGAAGGCGATCGACAAGGTCTGCGAGCAGATCCGCCAGCGCCTCGACACCGCCCTCGGCCGCGGCGCCTGCGGCCTGTGGGACTGGGACATCCCGCGCGGGCAGATCTACTGGTCGGATTCGATGTACGCGCTGCTCGGCTACCGCCGCGAGCGCGAGTTCCTGTCCTTCGGGGACGTCAACGCCCTGGTCCACCCGGA
Source organism: Methylobacterium sp. E-025 (assembly GCF_022829705.1). Lineage (NCBI taxonomy): Bacteria > Pseudomonadati > Pseudomonadota > Alphaproteobacteria > Hyphomicrobiales > Methylobacteriaceae > Methylobacterium > Methylobacterium sp. E-025. The sequence continues at coordinate 16,421 of NZ_JAKSYR010000071.1, read as the reverse complement.
CGACGGCGACCTCTACAGCCTCGCCCGCGGGCTCGCCGCGAGCCAGACCGCGGTGGACCACGCGTTCCGCATGCGCGGCGCGAACGGCGCCTACATCTGGCTGCGCACCCGTGCCGAGGTGGTGCCGGACGTGACCGACGGCGGCCGCCACCTCGTCGGCATCGCCGTCGACGTCACCGAGCAGCAGCACCTCGCCGAGGCCAGCGCCACCAACGACATGCGCCTGCGCGACGCCGTCGAGGCGATCTCCGAGGCGTTCGTGATCTGGGACACGAGCAACCGCCTCGTCCTGTGCAATTCCAAGTTCCGCCACCTGCACGCGCTGAGCCCCGAGGACGCGCAGGTCGGCCGCCGCTATGACGAGGTGATGGGCCGCGGCGTGCTTCCGCAGATCCGGCGCGAGATGCCCGAGACCGACACCGCGAGCGCGACCGCCCGCACCTTCGAGGCGGAGCTCACCGACGGCCGCTGGCTGCAGATCAGCGAGCGGCGGACCAAGGACGGCGGCTACGTCTCGGTCGGCACCGACATCACCAACCTGAAGCGGCACCAGGAGCAGCTCGTCGCCTCGGAACGCGAGCTGATCGAGACGGTCAAGGATCTCAAGCGGTCGCGCCGCACGCTGGAATTGCAGACGCAGCAGCTCGCCGACCTCGCCGAGCGCTACCTCGACCAGAAGGCGGCGGCGGAATCGGCCAACCAGGCGAAATCCGAGTTCCTGGCCAACATGAGCCACGAGCTGCGCACGCCGCTCAACGCGATCATCGGCTTCGCGGAGCTGATGGCGAGCGAGCTCTACGGCCCCCTCGGCTCGGCGCGCTACGGCGAGTATTGCGCCGACATCCGCGCCAGCGGCGACTACCTGCTCTCGATGATCGACGACATCCTCCACATGTCGCGGATCGAGTCGCACCGCGTCCGGCTCGCGCGCCGCGAGATCGCCGTCGCGGCGGCGGTCTCCAACGCGCTCAAGCTCGTGTCCGAGCCGGCCCGGCAGAAGAACCTCCACGTCGCCGTCGACCTGTATCCCGGCCTCGCGCTGCTCGCCGACGAGCGCGCCCTGCAGCAGATCCTGGTCAACCTGCTGCAGAACGCCGTGAAGTTCACGCCCGCCAACGGCCGGATCGCGGTGCGCGCCCGCCCAGCCGGCGACCACGCCCACCTGTTCATCGAGGATACCGGGATCGGCATCCCCAAGGCGGCGCTCGCCAGGCTTGGCGCGCCGTTCTCGCAGGTCGAGACCAACCTCACCCGCAGCCACAAGGGCTCCGGCCTCGGCCTCGCCATCGCCCGCTCCATGGCCGAGCTGCACGGCGGCTCCCTGCGCATCCGCTCGGAGGAGACCGTCGGCACCATCGTCCTGGTGCGCCTGCCCCGCCCGACCAGCGAGCACCTCGCGACGGTGGCCGCGGAGGATGCCGGGCAGCAGACCGTCGCGGCGCTCCGCGAGGCGTCTGGGGCGAGCGCGCGGCAGCCGCAGCCGGCCGGCGCCTGACAGGGAGCCGGGGCGAAGCCCGGCTCCGATCCCGAATCGATGCGACGTCGAGGCTACCCGCCCGAAAGGTCGAAGCGCGCCACGTCGTGCAGGAGCGCCACGAACGCCCGCGCGCCGTGGTCGAGGGCGGCCTCGCCCGCCTCGGCGGTGCCGAGCCGGGCATCGCCGATCGCGCCCGACGGATGGAGGTCGCCGGCCTTCCAGGCGAAGGCGGCGGGACGCCCGGCGCGCAGATGCGTGAAGGCGCCCGCCATCGCACGGGTGCGCGAGGGAAAGTCGGCGATCGCCTCGCGCCGAACTAGGTCGGGCCGAAGCGCCAGCATCAGCGCCGTCTCGATCCCGCCGGCATGGATGCCGTGGACGATCTCGTCGTCGGGAAAGCATCCCTTCGGATAGCCGAACCGCGCCCAAGCGGTCGTCACCGCGACCATGCCGAAGCGGGCGCGCAGATCGCCGGCCACGAGGTCGATCAGCGCGCTGTTGCCGCCGTGCGAGGTGACGATCACCAGCCGGTTGCAGCCGGCCCGGTGCACGCCGGCACCGATCTCGGTCCAGGCGGCGAGCGCGGTCGCGGTGGTGAGCGAGAGGGTACCGGGAAAGGCGTCGTGCTCGTCGGACTTGCCGACCGACTGCACCGGCAGCACCAGCACGTCGAGATCGGCGGGCACCAGGGCGCGGGCGCGCGCGAGGTAGCCCTCCATGATCGCCACGTCGGTGCAGAGCGGCAGGTGCGGGCCGTGCTGCTCGATCGCGGCCACCGGCAGCACCGCGACCGTGCGACCCATGCCGCGCCCGGAGACCTCGCGCGTGGTCAGGTCGGACCAGAGCCGTGCCGCCATGCTGTCCCCCGATGCCCCGACGTCAGGCGCAACGCTCTAGCGGAGCCGGCCCCTTCCCGTCGAGGTTCAGGCGAACAGGGCGTCGATGTCGTCCTGTGCCGTCGCCGGGCCGTTCGGCTGCGGGCCGTTGAGGAGCAGGCGCTGGGCGCGCTCGTTGCGCTCGGCCTCGGCCGGGTCCTGTCCGGCGGCGTCCCGCGCCCGCACCGCGCTGGCGAAGCGCGCGAGCCGCAGCTCGAACTGCTGCAGGGCGGCGACCACCTTGCCGATGCGCTGGCCGGTGATGTCCTGGAAGGCGCAGGCCTCGAAGATCGTGCCGATGCCGCTCTCGACCGCGGCGCGGTATTCCGGCCCGTCCGGGAGCGCCAGCATCGACTCGGCCGCCTCCATGATGGTGTTGGTGGCGCCGGCGGTCGCGGCGAGGACGTTGCCGAGCTCCTCGTGCGCCATCGGGATGCGGTCGTGCGTCAGCTCGTTGGCGCGCAGGGCCGCGATCTCGTCGCGCACGTGGGCGATGTAGTCCGCGATCTCGATCAACTCGGACACCATAGTCGCCGGGTTGATCGTCGCGCCGAGCGGTCTTTGCAAACCCATCGTCAGCATTCCTCCGCGTGTCGGCCCCGAAAGGTCGGTCAGGCGCCGCAGACCGCCTCGATCTTGCTCTTCAGGGTCGCGGCGTTGAACGGCTTGACGATGTAGTTGTTCACGCCGGCCTTCTTGGCGGCGATGACGTTCTCGGTCTTCGACTCGGCGGTGACCATGATGAACGGCGTTGTGCGCAGGCCCTCGTCGGCGCGGACGTGGCGAAGCAGCTCGTAGCCGGTCATCGGCTCCATGTTCCAGTCGGAGATCACGAGGCCGTACTTGCGGCCCTTGAGGCGCGCCAGCGCGGCCGTGCCGTCGGAGGCGTCGTCGACCTCCTCGAAGCCGAGCTGCTTGAGCAGGTTGCGGATGATGCGAACCATCGTCTGGTAGTCGTCGACGACCAGGATCGGCATGCTGAGATCGAGGGCCATGGTCAAACTGCTCCGGTGTCTCCGAATCGCCGGCTCGGCCGTCGGCGTCGGTCACGCAATGTCGGGAGGCGCTGTCGCTGGTCGCACCTCATGCCCGGGACCTTACGCCGGGCGGCATTGCGAAGCGGTTAATCGCGCTGCGATCGGCGCACCCACTCGGATAGGCGGCGCGGCCGCCTTTACCGACGCGCTCGGCTGCGTGATGACGATGCCCCCAGCTGCGACGTCGCCCGGACGCCGCGGCAGAGCGGGCAGCCCGCCGGCACCGGCCCGGCCGCGGAGAAGGATCGCCGCCCCATGCGCAAGGTCGTCATCAGCGAGTTCATGGACGAGGCCGCAATCGCGGCGGAGCTCGCGGGGTTCGAGACGCTCTACGATCCGACCCTGGTCGACCGGCCGGACGCCCTGCGCGCGGCGCTCGCGGGCGCGTCCGGGCTGATCGTCCGCAACCGCACGCAGGTGCGCGCGGGCCTGCTCGCGGCGGCATCCGACCTCAGGGTGGTGGGCCGCCTCGGCGTCGGGCTCGACAACATCGATCTGGCCGCCTGCGCCGCCCGCGGGATCGCGGTCCATCCCGCGACCGGCGCCAACGACGGCGCGGTGGCCGAGTACGTGATCGGCACCGCGTTGCTGCTGCTGCGCGGCGCCTACGGCGCGAGCGCGCAGGTCGCCGCGGGCGCGTGGCCGCGCAACGCGCTGATGGGACGCGAGATCGCCGGCAAGCGCCTCGGCCTCGTCGGCTTCGGCGCGATCGCCCGCGAGACCGCCCGCCGTGCGGCGGCCCTCGACATGACCGTCGCCGCCTTCGACCCGCACCTTGCGCCCGACGACGCCGCGTGGCGCCTGGCGCACGGCGCGGTGGCGAGCCTGACCCTTGACGCGCTGGTCGCAACGAGCGACGTGCTCTCGCTGCACGTGCCGCTGACCGAGGCGACGCGCGACATGATCGGGCCGGCGGCGATCGCCCGGATGCGGCCGGGCGCGATCCTGATCAACGCCGCCCGCGGGGGCGTCGTGGACGAGGCCGCCGTCGCCGCGGCGCTTCGGTCCGGGCACCTCGGCGGGGCGGCGCTCGACGTGTTCGCCCATGAGCCCGTGGACGCCGCGGGCGGCGCGGCGCTGATCGACGTGCCGAACCTCATCCTGACCCCTCACATCGCCGGCGTGACGCGGGAATCGAACGTGCGCGTCTCGGCGGTCACCGCCCGCGCCGTGCGCCGCAGCCTCGAGGGCTGAGCCCCACAGCGCAGCGATCGAAAAGGGCTCGGCGCGCGACGAAATTCGATGCAACGGTCGGATCGGCCGATGAGAACCCTTGCGGAACACTTGACGAACGTTTAACGTGTTCGTGTTTTGTTTCTGCGGCTCCACCTTCGTGTGGCCGCGCATTCCTGCGAGCCGCGCCGATGCTGACCCGTAAACAGCTGGATCTCCTGCGATTCATCGACGAGCGGATGCGCGAGGACGGGGTTCCGCCGTCGTTCGACGAGATGAAGGACGCCCTCGATCTCAAGTCGAAATCCGGCATCCACCGGCTGATCACCGCCCTGGAGGAGCGCGGCTTCCTGCGCCGGCTTCCGAATCGGGCTCGGGCGATCGAGGTGCTGCGCATGCCCGACGGCGCCGGCCGCTCCAGCGCGCCCGCCCCGGTGCCGGCAGCTCCCGCCGCGCCGCGCCGGTTCACCCCGAGCGTGGTCGAGGGCGGGCGCTCGAAGGCCGTGCCGCCGCGTCCTTCCACGACGCAGATGGTCGACGACAGCGGTCGCGCGGTGTCGATCCCGGTGATGGGCCGGATCGCGGCCGGCACGCCGATCTCGGCGATCCAGAACCAGAGCCACGCGATCACCATGTCGCCGGACTTCCTGGCCGGCGGCGAGCACTACGCCCTGGAGGTCCGCGGCGACTCGATGGTCGAGGCGGGCATCCTCGACGGCGACCTCGTGGTCATCCGCAAGCAGGACACCGCCAACACCGGCGACATCATCGTGGCGCTGATCGACGACGAGGAGGCGACGCTGAAGCGGCTGCGCCGTCGCGGCTCCTCGATCGCGCTCGAAGCCGCGAACCCGGCCTACGAGACCCGCGTGCTCGGGCCGGATCGGGTGCAGATCCAGGGCCGCCTGGTCAGCCTCGTGCGCCGTTACTGAAGGGTCTCGCCCGGCATCTCCGGGTTCGGGCCGTCCGCGGCCGGATCGTCGGGTGCCGGGTCGGCGTCCTCCGCCCGGGGGGGCGGTACGGCCATGCCCTGGAACGGGACGTCCTTCGGCTTGGGCTCGGCCGCGGGCGACGATCCGCCCGCTGCCGCGTCGTCCGTTCCCTGGGGCGGGGGACGGACCATCGCGGGGCGCCACGGCAGCGTCCGTCCCGGCTCATGCGTGTCGGCCAGAATGAAGCCATTCGGCTCGACGCGGATCGCCACGGCGCCGTGGCTGGCGAGGTAGGCGCGATCGATGACGAGGGCGGCGGCGCAGCCGGGCGGTGCGGCGAGCGCCGTGATCAGCACCGAGGCCTTGGCGCAATCCTGCGCGAAGCCGCGGCGATCCTTCATAAGCGCCACCGCGCGCCCGTCGGCCAACCGAAGCGTGCATCCGATCCGGTCGCAAACGGAACCGCCCGTCGCCTGCGCGCCCGGCCTGCCGTCGCCGTCGGCCTTCAGCCACTGCTCCAGCACGAAGTTCGACGGCCGCCCCAGGGCGACGAGGCTGCCGTCGGCGCGGCGCACCGCCGCTCCGCTGCCCTGGCGGTCGACGTAGATGTCGTAGCGGGCTGGCATCGTCGCCAGGCCGAGCCCGAGCAGCGCCGGCGGCAGGGCGAGCCAGCGCAGGCGCGAGACCGGGAGCGTCGCGAGCAGCAGCCCCGCGGCGAGGCACCCGAGCGCGGCGGTGCCGAAGGCCGGGACCACGACGTTGGCGCGCCCGAGCCCCTGGATCCAGCCGGAGATGGTCAGCATGCCGCGCACCGCCAGTCCCATCAGCCACCAGACCGGCTGGTCGAGGGCGAACGGGTAGGCGACGATGCCCAGCACCGCCGCCGGCATCACCGCGAGCGAGACCAGCGGCAGGGTGAGCGCGTTGCCGATCAGCCCGAAGGGTTGGACGGTCTGGAAGTGGTAGGTGGCGAAGGGCGCGGTCGCGACCTGCGCCACGAGCGTCGTGCCGAGGGTGCCGACCACCGTCGTCAGCGACAGCGCGATCAGCCGGCCGATCCGCCCCGCCCCGTCGCGGCGGAACATCCCTCCATCGATCAGGCGGGCGCAGGCGATGAGGCCGGCCACCGCCCCGAACGACATCTGGAAGCTCGGGCCGAGCAAGCCTTCCGGCTCGTGCGAGAGCGCGATGAGCGCGGCGAGAGCGAGGTTGCGCATGCTGAGCGCCGGGCGATCGACCAGGATCGCCCCGAGCATGATCAGGGTCATCACGAGGGAACGCTCGGCCGCGATGTCCCAGCCGGAGAAGACGCAGTAGGCGGTGACGCCGACCATCGCCAGCGCCGCGGCGATCTTCTTGATCGGCCAGGCCAGCGCCAGGAACGGCACCAGGGCGAGGCCGGCGCGGACGAGCCAGAACACGACCCCGGCGGCCAGCACCATGTGGAGCCCCGAGATCGAGACCACGTGGTAGATCCCCGCCGCCCGCAGCGTGTCGTTGGTGGCCGGCGCGATCAGCCCGCGCTTGCCGGTCACCAGGGCGGCGGCGACGGCGCCCGCCTGGCCGCCGTTGGCGTCGGTGATCCTGCGGGTCAGCGCGTTGCGGGCGTCGTCCACGGCGGCCGCGAGCCGGAGCGACCACGGCACCGGCTCGGGCGGCGGCTTCACCGCGATCTTGCCGAGGAGCGAGCCGACCGCGCCGATCCCGCGGAAGTAGGCGTCGCGGGCGAAATCGTAGCCGCCGGGGCGCGCCGCCTCGGGGGGCGGCAGCAGGCGGGCGGTGGCGGCGATGAAGTCGCCCGGCCGCAGGGGGGGCGCCTTCTTGAACGAGACGCGCACCCGGACCGGCCGCTCGGCCGCCGCCATCGTGCCGAGGCTCGCGACCCGCACCACCAGGCGGGCGCCCTCCTCACGCTCCTCCAGCGATTCGATCAGGCCTTCGAGCGGCGCGATGATGGTGCGGGTCAGCACCGGCGCCGCCACCTGCGCGACCCGCAGGGCGCTCGCCGCGAAGCCGAGGAGCGCCGCCATCAGCCCGAGGGCGACGGCCAGCGCCGCGGGCCGGGCACCGAGGAACGGCAGGGTCGCGGCGCAGGCGCCGGCCGCGACGAGGGGCGCCCAGAGCGAGGGCATGCCGTCGGTGGCGGTGAAGAACGCGAGGATGCCGGCCCCGAAGGCGACCGCGAGCCAGGGAAACAGCCGCCGCTGCTCGGCCTCGATCGCGAGCCCGCCGACGACCCAGCCGCGCACGGCCGGCCCGAGCACGGCGGGCGACAGGGAGCGGCCTGATGCCGACGTGGCGACGGCCCGTCCCGTCGATCGTGCGATGTCCCGCGCCATGATCGGCACACCGGTCGGCGCGAAACGGCTGCGCCGACCCGATTCTTAACGCATCCGCGAGGGCGTGCTAGAGCCGTCCGGGCCGGGTCCGGGCGCAGGTCCCCAGCTTCCGTGCGTCGTCGGGGACGACGAACCGCCTTTCCCTCCGTCGCAGAGCGATCTAGACGCGCGCAACCGGATCGGCCGATCCGTGCCGCGGCCGCGTTCAGGGTGCTCCTTCAGCCCCGTCACCAGAAGATCCATCGTCCGATGTCGTCACCCGTCGTCACGCGCTTCGCGCCCTCGCCCACGGGCTACCTCCATATCGGGGGCGCCCGCACGGCGCTGTTCAACTGGCTCTACGCCCGCCGGATGGGCGGCCGGATGCTGCTGCGCATCGAGGACACCGACCGCGAGCGCTCGACGCAAGGGGCAATCGACGCGATCCTCGACGGGATGAGCTGGCTCGGGCTCGATTGGGACGGCGACGTGGTGTTCCAGTACGCCCGCGCCGAGCGCCACCGCGAGGTCGCCGAGAGCCTGCTCGCCTCGGGCAACGCCTATCGCTGCTACGCCACGCCGGAGGAGCTGACGCAGATGCGCGAGCAGGCCCGGGCGGCGGGCAAGCCGCTGCGCTACGACGGGCGCTGGCGCGACCGCGACCCGTCCGAGGCACCGGCCGGGGTGAAGCCGGTGATCCGGCTGCGCGCCCCGAGCGAGGGCGAAACGATCGTCGACGACGCGGTGCAGGGCCGCGTCACCTGGGCCAACCGCGACCTCGACGACCTCGTGCTGCTGCGCTCGGACGGCAACCCGACCTACATGCTCGCCGTCGTCGTCGACGACCACGACATGGGCGTCACCCAGGTGATCCGCGGCGACGACCACCTCACCAACGCCGCGCGCCAGAGCCAGATCTTCTCGGCGCTCGGATGGGAGGTGCCGAGGATGGCGCACATCCCGCTGATCCACGGGGCGGACGGGGCCAAGCTGTCCAAGCGCCACGGCGCGCTCGGCGTCGACGCCTACCGCGACCTCGGCTACCTGCCGGCCGCGCTCCGCAACTACCTCGTCCGCCTCGGCTGGAGCCACGGCGACCAGGAGGTGTTCTCGACCGAGGAGATGGTGGCGGCCTTCGACCTGAAGGCGATCGGCCGCTCGCCGGCGCGGTTCGACTTCGCCAAGCTCGAGAACCTCAACGGCCTCTACATCCGCGGCGCGGCGGACGCCGACCTCGTCGACGCGATCGAGCGCATCCTGCCGAACGTCGGCCCGGAGCGCGGCCTCTCGGCACCGCTCGCGCCGGCCCTTCGCGAAAAGCTCGTCGCGGCGATGCCGGGGCTGAAGGAGCGGGCCAAGACCCTGATCGAGCTGCTCGACAGCGCCTACTATCTCACCGCCGCGCGGCCGCTGGTGCCGGACGAGAAGGCTTCCGCCCTCCTCACCGACGAGGCGCGCGGGCGGCTCGCCGCGATCCTGCCGGCGCTGGAAGCCCTGCCCGACTGGAACGCCGCCGCGACGGAAGCGGCCGTGCGGCACTTCGCGGAGACCGCCGGCCTGAAGCTCGGGCAGGTCGCCCAGCCGCTGCGCGCGGCGCTGACCGGGCGCACGACCTCGCCGCCGCTGTTCGACGTGATGGCGGTGCTGGGACGCGCGGAGAGCCTCGCCCGTCTCGGCGACGGCATCACGAAGGGTTGAGACCGCCGCCGCAGCGCACGCGCGGCCCGGTTTTCGCTTGGCGTCTCGACGTGGTTGTCATCCGCCCCGTTGCTGGCGCTCGGCCGATCCGCTAACCCGATGGGCTTGTGAGCACCTGCAGCAAAATGCCGGTGACTTCGGGTCCCGGGCGGCGCGGAGCGCAGCCTGGGCCGGCTTCGATTCGTTGCCAGGAAAGGGTCCACGTTCCATGAGCGCAGCCAGCACCATCACCGTGGACGGCAAGCAGATCTCTCTGCCCGTCAAGAGCGGCACGATCGGCCCCGACGTCGTCGACATCGGCAAGCTCTACGCCCAGACCGGCGCCTTCACCTTCGATCCGGGCTTCACCTCGACCGCCTCGTGCGAATCGAAGATCACCTACATCGACGGCGACGAGGGCGTTCTGCTCTATCGCGGCTACCCGATCGAGCAGCTCGCCGAGCAGGGCGACTTCCTCGAGACCTGCTACCTGATGCTGTTCGGCGAGCTGCCGACGCCGGGCCAGAAGGCCGACTTCGACTACCGCGTCACGCGCCACACCATGGTGCACGACCAGATGAACCGGTTCTTCACCGGCTTCCGCCGCGACGCCCACCCGATGGCGGTGATGGTGGCCTCCGTCGGCGCGCTCTCGGCCTTCTACCACGACTCGACCGACATCACGGACGAGAGCCAGCGCATGATCGCGTCGATGCGCATGATCGCCAAGATGCCGACGCTGGCGGCGATGGCCTACAAGTACTCGATCGGCCAGCCGTTCGTGTACCCGAAGAACGACCTCGACTACACCTCGAACTTCCTGCGGATGTGCTATGCCGTCCCGTGCGAGGAGTATCAGATCAACCCGATCTTCGCCAAGGCGCTGGACAAGATCTTCATCCTGCACGCCGACCACGAGCAGAACGCCTCGACCTCGACGGTGCGGCTCGCCGGCTCCTCCGGCGCGAACCCGTTCGCCTGCATCGCGGCCGGCGTCGCCTGCCTGTGGGGCCCGGCGCATGGCGGCGCCAACGAGGCGGCGCTGAAGATGCTGATGGAGATCGGCACGCCGGACCGCGTCGACCAGTACGTCGCCAAGGCCAAGGACAAGAACGATCCCTTCCGCCTGATGGGCTTCGGCCACCGGGTCTACAAGAACTACGATCCGCGCGCGCGGATCATGCAGAAGACCACCCACGAGGTGCTGAAGGAGCTCGGCAAGCACGACGACCCGCTGCTCGAGGTCGCGATGAAGCTCGAGGAGATCGCGCTCAAGGACGAGTACTTCATCGAGAAGAAGCTCTACCCGAACATCGATTTCTACTCGGGCATCACCCTCAAGGCGATGGGCTTCCCGACCGACATGTTCACGGTGTTGTTCGCGGTGGCACGCACCGTCGGCTGGATCGCGCAGTGGGCCGAGATGATCGAGGACCCCTCGCAGAAGATCGGTCGCCCGCGCCAGCTCTACGTCGGCCCGACCAAGCGCGACTACGTCGGCATCAACGACCGCGGCTGAGGCGGCTTCCGAGCGCCGTCGGCCGATGATGGATCTGCCGGCGGCGCGCTGGGCCTCTCGGTCGCCAAAAACCCGCGCCCGTCATTCCGGGGCTGCGAGGCAGAGCCCGGGATCCTGAACCGCAGGCCGCCCTTCGGCAGGCATCGCCGGCGGCTCTGGATTCCGGCCTCGCCTGCGGCGCCCCGGAATGACGGCAGCCCGACGATCCGAAGCCTCAGGTTCTGATCGCAGCTAGCACCACCCGCGCCGCGCTGCGGCTCGGGGCCTCGTCGCCCGGCAGCCGCATCAGGCCGTCGATGCGCTGCAGGGCCGCGAGCTGGCGGTCCCGCGCGGCGCCGCCGGTGACCAGGGGGGCGAGCGCCGTGGCGAGGCGGTCCTCGGTGCACTCGGCCTGCACGAATTCCGGCATCGCGTTCTCGCCGAGGATCAGGTTCGGCAGCACGATCGTCGGCACCTGGATCAGGCGCCGGGCCACCGCCTCCTCGACACGCGAGACCTTGTAGGCCACCACCATCGGCACGCCGGCGAGCGCCAGCTCCAGCGTCACGGTGCCGGAGGCGGCGAGCGCGGCCCGCGCCTGGCGGAAGGCGGCGTACTTCTCGGCCTCGCCCGCGACGATGCGCACGGGGGCGCTCCAGGCCTTGGCCATGCGCTCGATCAAGGCGCGATGACGGGTGACCGCCGGCAGCACCGCCTCGATCGGCCCGACGTCCCGCGCCATGCGCGCCAGGGTGCGGCCGAAGACCGGCATCAGCCGCTCGATCTCGGATCGGCGCGAGCCCGGCAGCACCACCACGCGCCACGGCACGGCCTCCCGCGACGCCGCGTCGGCGGCGTCCGGCCGCAGCTCGAAGAACCGCTCGATCAGCGGATGCCCGACATAGGTGCAGGGCGGCCCGTTGAGCCGCAGGTGCGCCTCCGGCTCGAACGGCAGCAGCGCGAGCACGTGGTCGACGAAGCCCCGCATCGAGGCCGCCCGCCACGGCCGCCACGCCCACACGCTCGGCGAGACGTAGTCGACGATCGGGATCTCGGGCGCACGCTTGCGCACCCGCGAGGCGACCGCGTGGGTGAAGCCGGGGCTGTCGATGATCACGAGCACGTCCGGGCGGTTGGCGACCACGTCGTCCACCGTCTGGCGGATGCGGCGCAGGAGCGTGCGCAGCCGCGCCAGCACCGGCAGGTAGCCCATCACCGCCACGTCATCGAGGGGGAAGAGCGAGGTCAGGCCGCGCGCCGTCATCGCCTCGCCGCCGACGCCGCCGAAGGTCACCGGGCGGCCCGCGGCCTCGCGCAGCGACGCCATCAGCTTGGCGCCGAGCTGGTCGCCGGAATCCTCGCCCGCGACGAGCCAGATCTTCATGCGCCGACCCCTATGCCGATCAGGAAGAGGCCGAGCCGGTCGGCCTCGGCGATCGTCTCCGCCCGGTCGATCAGCAGCGTCCGCCCAGCCTCGACCGCGAGCCCGACGCAGCCGGCGGCCGACGCGTTGCGGACCGTCCGCGGGCCGATCGCCGGCAGGTCGATGCGGAGATCCTGGTCGTCCTTGGCGCACTTCACCAGCACGGTCGCGGGCAGCGCCCGCTCGCGACCCCAGAGCCTGAGGTCCCACGGCTTGCGGCCGACGGTGCGGGCGCGGGCGAGCATGCGGTCGGTGCCCTCGGGGCCCTCGACGGCGAGCACGCGGTCGGCCGCGACCACCACCGCCTGGCCGACATCGAAGGCCGAGAGGGCGGCCAGCAGCGCGCGGCCGGTGGCGATCGAGGCTGCGCCGGCCGCGTCCGGCGCGTGGCGGCCGATCGGGCCGGCGGGGCTGAGCAGGTCCGGGGCGACCTCGTGGACGCCGCACACGGTGTGGCCGTTCTCCTCCAGCAGCGCGAGGGCACCGCGGAGCAGCCGGTCGTCGCCGCCATCGGCGAGATTGCGCAGGGCGACCCGGTTGCGGAACGCGGCAGCAGCGTTGAGGATCGCGGCCGGGCTCGGCCGGGCGACGCCGCCGGCCGGCACGATGGTCGCCGGCCCCCAGCCCGCGAGGATGCGCAGGGTCTCGCCGATGTCGAGGAGGTCGACGGTGGCGTCGGCCCGCGCGCGCAAGGGGCGGTCGGTGAACCCGCGCAGCGCCAGCACTTTGAAGGCGCGGCCGGCACGGTCGAGGGAGTGGGCGACCTGCTCGGGCAGGCGCCCGGCGCCCGCGACCAGCACCAGCCTCGCGTCCGGCCGTGCGGGCCGAGGAGCCGACATCGGCGGCCTCAGGCGCCGCCGCCGGAAGCCGCCGTCTCGCGCGGCGTGCAGATCGAGCGCTTGCCGCCGGCGCGGATGAAATCGAGGATCTCGCGCACCGCCGGGTGGCTCTCGAATTCCGAGGCCACGTCCTCGACCCGCTCCATCAGCGTCCCCTCGGGGGCGAAGAGCAGGCGGTAGGCGCGGCGCAGCGCATGGATGTCCTCGCGCGCGAAGCCCCGGCGCTGCAGGCCGACGATGTTGAGGCCGGCGAGGTAGGCGCGGTTGCCGAGCACCATGCCGTAGGGGATGCAGTCGTTCTCCAGCCCCGACAGGCCGCCGACGAAGGCGTGCGCGCCGACGCGGGCGAACTGGATCACCGCCGCGCCGCCGCCGAGAATGGCGTAGTCGCCGACGCTGCAATGGCCGGCCAGCATGACGTTGTTGGAGAAGATCACCCCGCTGCCGACGTGGCAATCATGCCCGACATGGGCGTTGGCGAGGAAGGCGCACTTGTCGCCGACCACCGTCTCCAGGCCGCCGCCCGCGGTGCCGGGGTTCATGGTGACGCCCTCGCGGATCAGGCAGTCGGCGCCGATCCGCAGCGTCGAGGGCTCGCCCTTGTATTTCAGGTCCTGCGGCGGGTGGCCGATCGAGGCGAAGGGATAGATCCGGGTGCGGGCACCGATGCGGGTGTCGCCCGCGACGACCGCGTGGCTGACAAGCTCGCAATCGACGCCGAGCACCACCTGCGGGCCGACATGGCAGAACGGGCCGATGCGGCAGCCGTCGCCGATCTCGGCGCCGTCCTCGACGATCGCGCTCGGATGGATCGCGGGCGCGCTCACGCCGTCACCAGCATGGCCCCGATCTCGGCCTCCGCCACGAGGGCGCCGTCGACGCGCGCCTCTCCGCGGAACCACCACATCGTCTTGCGGTGGTTGGTCTTCGTCATGTGGAAGCGGACCTGGTCGCCCGGCACCACCGGCTTGCGGAACTTGCACTTGTCGATCGTCATGAAGAACACCTGCTTGGTCTGCACGTTGCTCTGCATGATGTGCCGGCAGCAGATCGCGCCCGCCGTCTGGGCCATGCCCTCGATCAGCAGCACGCCGGGAAACACCGGCATGTTCGGGAAATGCCCGGTGAATTGCGGCTCGTTGACGGTGACGTTCTTGATCCCGATGCAGCTCTCGTCGCCGTCGATCTCGATGATCCGGTCGATCATCAGGAACGGGTAGCGGTGCGGCAGCAGCTCCAGCACCTTCTGGATGTCGGCCGAGCCGAGTTCACGCGCCGTCTCACTCATCGATCTCTTCGATCCTAGCCTCGACGCCGCGCATCCGCGCACGCCCGTCGTCACCGATCCCCGTCCTTTCGACCCAAACGGCGCCCCGACGCAAGCGCGGCGGGCGCACGGGCCGGATCGATCGGCCCTTTCGATCAGCCCTTGTCCGCCGGCTCGTCCCGGCCCGAGCGCTCGGCCAGGCGGGCGAGCGTCGTCAGCTCGCGGAACCAGGCGCGGACCGGCTTGGCCGGCGTGCCGCCCCAGCGGCTGCCGGGCGGCACGTCGCGGTTGACGTTGGAGGAGCCGGCGATCTGCGAGCCGCGGCCGATGCGCAGATGGCCGACGACGCCGACCTGCCCGCCGAGCACGACGTAGTCCTCGAGCGTCGTCGAGCCGGAGATGCCGACGCCCGAGACGATCACGCAGTGGCGGCCGATCACCACGTTGTGGGCGATCTGCACGAGGTTGTCGATCTTGGTGCCCTCGCCGATCACCGTGTCGCGCGAGGCGCCGCGGTCCACCGTGGTGTTGGCGCCGATCTCGACGTCGTCCTGCACGATGACGCGGCCGACCTGCGGCACCTTGAGGTGGGTCGCCCCCATGTGGAAGCCGAACCCGTCCTGGCCGATCCGGGCACCGGGATGGACGATGACGCGGTTGCCGACGAGCGCATGGCTCAGGGTGGCGCCGGCGCCGATCGCGCAGTCCCGCCCGATCCGCACGTTGGGTCCGATGCCGGCGCCGGGGCCGATCACCGTGCCCGCGCCGATCTCGGCGCCGGGGCCGACGACGGCGCCGGGATCGACCGTGACGCCGTCCTCGAGGCGCGCATCGGGGTGGACGTGGGCGCCGGGCGCGATGCCGCGGGCGCCGAACTGCGAGCCCGGGCGAAGCGCATCCGGGTGCAGCCGGCCGAGCAGCACCGCGTAGACGCGGTAGGGATCGCGCAGGACGAGGCTCGCGGTGCCGGCGGGCACGCGCGCGGAAAAGCGCGGGGCGACGAGGCAGATGCCGGCCCGGGTCGCGGCGAGCGCGTCGCCGTAGCGGGCGTTGTCCATGTAGGCGAGGTCGCGCGGCCCCGCGGTCTCGAGCGGCGCGGCGCCGTCGATCCGGTGCGCCGGATCGAAGCCCTCGGGCACGGGCAGGCCGGCCGCCTCGGCGACGAGGCCGAGGGTGAGACCGGGCTGCGGGATGAAGAAGACGGGATCAGGCATGCACGACAACGCACCGCCCCGGGAAACCCGAGGCGGCGCGCGACCTTTTTTCTCGGATCAGAACCGCGAGCCGCCGGAGAAGCGGAACGCCTGCGTCTGGTCCGCGCCGATGTGGCCGTACTTGCCGAGCGTCGGGACGAACACCTTCAGACCCTCGTCCTTGCTCAGGGCGTAGGCGTAGTCGAAGCGGATCGGGCCGAGCGGCGAGTTCCACAGGATCGAGGCGCCGACCGACGAGCGGATGACGGCCTTGTCGCGGACGTTCACGCATTCCGGCTCGACGCCGATGTTGAAGGCGTTGAAGTTGCACGCGCCGCCGGGCGCGGTGCCGTTGATGAAGTTGTCGCCGTTCACGTCGAACGTGGTGCGGCCGTGATAGCCGAACAGCGTGCCGGCGTCGGCGAAGACCGCGCCCTTCAGGCCGAGATCGCGCGGCACGTAGGGGAGCGGGAACTGGATCTCGAGGGTGCCGCCGACGTAGGTCGAGCCGCCGATGGCGTTGGAGCGGGCGTCGGTGGTGCCGACGTCGCGCGGGCCGATGCCGTTGGGAGCGAAGCCGCGGACCAGCGACGGCCCGAGGAAGAACTGGTCGGTGATGCGCAGCGGGTTGCTGTCCAGCGCCTCGATGTGACCGCCCTGGAGGCGGACGAAGCCGACGACGTCCTCGTAGAGTTCCTTGTAGTACCGGGCG
>NZ_JAKSYR010000053.1:0-777 GCF_022829705.1 Methylobacterium sp. E-025 | reverse complement strand
ATTCTGCACCCGGCCATCATAGGGGGCTTGATCGGAGCCAAGCAGCAGCGGAATCCCGACGAGGCCCTCGCAGCCAACGAGCCCAATCTCAGCCTGTTCGCCATCGGGGGCTTGCGCAACCAGCGAGACGATGCCGCGTTCAATAAAATACAAACTGGTGATTGGGGTATCCGTCTGGATCAGCACGTCGCCCACAGCGAGCTTTTTTGGGGCGAGCCGGCCCCGAAGCAGATCGAAGTCGGATGGTGGTAGTCCGGCGAGCAAACGATTGCGGCACGAGGCCTGTCCAAGCTGTGTCACGGGCCGTCCCGAGAAGGGCGGGGGCACGAACCCTCAGCCGTGTGCGCCCGAAAGATTGCAAACGATGCGCGGCTTCTAGGGAAAACGCGGACGTTAGGCAAATTTCTCATCAAATGACGATTTGAAATGTCGGAAATCCGACGTAGGGTCGCTGCGGTCGAACCCTCCCGAGGTGTGATGCAGCAGGTACTGACCCGGAAGCTGGAAGGCTTCGAGGACCTATCGGATGACGATCGCCGGGCCCTGGATGGCTTGGCGCCACGCATCCGGCAGGTCGCTGCACGGGTCGATTTGGTTCGAGAAGGCGACGAACCCGAGAACGTCCATCTGATCCTTGATGGCCTCGCTTGCCGCTACAAGGTGCTCCCGGACGGTAAACGCCAGATCATGGCGCTTATGGTTCCAGGGGACTTCTGCGACCTCAACGTGTTCATCCTCGACCAGATGGACCACAACATCGGTACGATCTCCCCGTGC
>NZ_JAKSYR010000052.1:0-69036 GCF_022829705.1 Methylobacterium sp. E-025 | reverse complement strand
CAACACCTGATCCTCATGCGGGACGGCGCAAGGCTTGTCGCGGCGGAGCGGGCTTGCCCTCACGAAGGCGCTGACCTGTCGCTTGGACGCTGCGCGGCGGGCCGGATCCATTGTCCGAGGCACTTGGCCTCCTTCGACCTCACGTCAGGAGCGGTCTCGCCGGGCTGGTCCTTTCGTGCGCTTCGCCTCTACCACGTGGACCAAGCGCTCGACGGACTCTGGATCACGATAGACTCAGCTTAAAGCGCCTCTGGCCGGTAAGAGCCTCTGTCGTTTTAGGGGGGCATAAGTGGCCCGCACTCGCTCCACCCCGACCACCCCGCCCGCTTCGCGAGCATCGCTGATGCGCGATGACCCTGGCGCACTCGGCCACTCCGCCACGCACGGTTCGCTCGCCGGGGACGAACCGCCCACGCTGCACCCAGTGGTCCTCGACAACCTTTATCCGAGGCATCTTCATGCTCCGCTCAGGGGCGAAACGATGCCGCCAATCTTACTTGCCCCTCCTCCACCCCGCTGCTACACATCCTGTGGCGGCAGCGAAGCTAACCGTCTGTATTGTCTTGGCTTTTTGTATGGCTTTTTCGAGGGTCCGTATCCAGGTCCCCCAGCCAATGAATTTTCAACGACTTAGCTTCAACGACGAGCGCTTACGGCGGCAGGTTTGACTTTTCTTCGGAACGGTCTTCCCCGTGCAGATCGCCGATCACGCGTGCGTTCGACCGTTTCATGTCGGTGGTACGTCGGCGTCGCGTAGGCCGTGCGTTGGCCCAAGATATCGGCGATCTCCCGATCCGTATTTCCGAGCTCGCGCAGGTCGGTCGCGACGCTGTGGCGTAGGCTGTGCGCCGTCAGCCCCGGGCGCACCTGTCCTGCCTCTCCCGGCCGGGCGCGCAGCTTGCGCCAGGACGCGTTCCACCCGCCATCGGTCCACGGCGTGCCTTCCGGGCGTGACGAGCAGATGCGTTCGGCTCGGCGGGCGCTTGTTCGAGGATTGTGGCCAGCGGTGCCGGGCACGGCACGCAGACCTCGGCATCCCCCTTCCCCGTCCCGAGGGCGATCATGCCGTCCTGATAAGCGGCGGCCGGCATTGCACGCACTTCTCCAAGACGGCCCCCACGGTACCGCATGTAAGCCACAGCGTCTTCCGCTGGATAGGCGCCGCAGCCAGCCCTGCCTCGCGCTCCGCCACCGACCAGAGCCGGTTCCGATGCCCCTCCCCTGTCGCCTTGCGGATCTTCTCGACGCGTAGCGCCACGTTGGTCTCGGTCGTGGACCCATCAGCTCATCGCCAGATTCGAATGGCTACGGGTTTGATGCTGGCGAGGACGGTTTGAGCCGCAGGAACTCCGGAGTCGTGCGATATTCGTGGATGAGGTGGCCGAGCGCGTGCCGGACGGCCGCCTTCGCTTTCCACGCTCGATCCGGGCGCTGAACCTCGACCGCGAAGGCAGCGGTGCCGAATTCGGAAGGCCGGCCTTCTGACACGACGTCGATCCTCCACGCACCCGATGATTTGTGCGAAGCCTCCGTCGATCATCGCGGGAGCGTGGCTGCAAAACGAGACATGAATCGCTGCCGAAGCTTGGCGGCGATCGATTTTGGCGTTGGCAATTCATGATGGAGAGCCATGTCAAGATCAGATGGCATTGCCGGCTGAGACCCGGCTCCAGTCTTTTGCATGGTTACATAAAATTCATGGGATTTTTTCATCGTTGGCAGTATGTCGATGATATTAAATTCTACCAATCCCATAGATATCAACTCTTGAAATATTTTTATGAAGCTGTAAGGAGTATATACCGTGCAGTGAACATCGTGATAGCTGCTGTTTAACGAAACATCTGTCGCAACGTTTAAGGCGTTGCCAAGTTGTCCATCGAACATATCATCGGGCTCCCGCCCATGCCCGGCCCAAATCGCATTCGGATCGACATTCACGGTACGTGCAACGTGCTCGAACACCTGTGCCGGACTGGCGATGCGCGCGCCAGCGAGGTAGTGCGCGACCAAGTCTCCTGTCGTCGAGGTCGTGCGGCGAAAATCGAAGGTGAACCTTTTGTCGGGGACAACGAGAAACAAGATGCCGTCGGCTTTCAAGGCGCTTGCCAGGCCCTGGAGCCAGCGAATTGGATCAGGCAGATGCTCAATCACGTGGCTGGCGACGATGTAATCCACCGGTCCTCTCTGACCGAGGGCCTCGGCGAGATCTTGGTGCTCCAGCACAAGATCGACATCCACGATGCGATCGGCGTCGGGGCGCATCACATCATGAGCCGCATATTTTGCTTGCAGATGTTCCGTGGATAGATGATCGGCGTAGAGCACATCACCATCGCTGCGTAAGATGATCGGCCGATTCAGGGGGCCAAGCTCGACTCCCAACTTGCCTTTCGGGCGCACGGACTTGAGTGCCTGCTCTCGCCTGAAACGTACGATCTTATCCATCTTAGCAATCCGACCGTGCCTGCCCCCATTCGGCGGCCCGGCTTCGAAGTTAGTGCATTGTCGGGCGCGTGACGATGGCGGGGTGGGCGAGCGGCGGCGAGCTGCTCGGTTCCGTCGGCCAGATGACGGCCTCCAGCGCAGGCGTCGGGTAGCCGAGTGACGAGCGTGGACGGATGATGTCGGCGTGCCTCCGCCAATGCTCGATCCCGACGCTGACTTCCCTGAGGATGGAGATCACCTCGCCGTTCAGGCGTTCGTCGCGGAGCTTCGCGTTGGAGCTTTCGCAATAGCCGCTTTCCCAGGGACGGCCCGACTTGATGCAGGCTGCCCGCGAGCCGACCGCTGCGATCCAGTCCTGGACCGCTTTGTCGATCAATTCCAGCCCGTTGCCCGGGCGGATTTGATGGGGTGCCCAATCTAAACCGAACAAGTCCGAGAGCACGTCGATCACGTCTACCGCCTGGAGCTTGCGAGTGATCCGGTTGAGCAGGCGCCTGCGGGTGGGCGCGCTGCGCGATCCTTGGGCCCGCCGCCACGTTCGGCGTTCGGTGCTTGCGACCCCTGTGCGTACGATGCTCGACGAAGTCGTAGGACCGGATATGTGTGTGGTCCTCGCATGTGGTGGAGCGGATCGAGTTTTCGAAACTGCTCCTTCGATGCCTTCGAGATCCGCTTACCTCTTCGACAGGAGCGCACGCCAAATCAGTAACTGCCTTGGATCAGGCAACTCGGGCACAGGGCACGTTCCGCCATCGTCGTCGAAACGCGGGTGACGCGTTTCCCGGATCGAGCTGACGACATCAGATTCGCGAATTTCGATCCTGCAGGTGACTTTCCGGTTTGGATGGGTGTCGTTCGGTTGGTCAACGATTCGAGGAGCTCGAGTTCCCAATTCTTCGCCTTGTAGGCTGAGGCGCGCATCGCGGCTTCCTTTCGGAGAATGCCGGAGCGCGTGTCGCCTCCGAGGAGTTTGGCACCGGGCGGTGCCCATTCCTCCGCCGTCCGACCGGTGATCGCCAGGACGTAGCTTCGGGTTTCCATAGGCAGGCCGCCGCGGCCAGCGAGCCAGTTCGCGACCCGCGTCGGGCCGCCGTTATAGGCGGCGGCGGCAAGGCCGATATTCCCGAATTGCCGGGTGAGGTCGCTGAGGAAGGCGGCCGATTTCGGCAGGGCCTCAGCCGGGTCGAAGGGATTCTTCAGCCCGCGGACGGCTGCCGTGCCGGGCATGAACTGCGCGATCCCCTGGGCGCCGGCGCGGCTGACCGCGCGATGATTGAAACCGCTTTCCTGCTTGATCAGGCGCAGGAAGTAATCGACCGGCACGGAGTGGGCGACGGCGGCTTCGCGCGCGATGCGTTTGACCCCCCCCACATCGTGCGGCGCGGTGTTGGCCGGCGGTGCCTGCACCGGCCTCCTCAGGACCTTCAGCACGAGGGGGATGGTGGCTCCTTCGCGCAACTGGACCGCGACCGCCTCACCGCCCGGCCCATCCTGAACGGGGCTCTGCCCCGCCCGGGCGAGGTCGGACGAAGCCGCGCAAAGCAGGGCAAGCACGACGAAGGTCCGCAGGCGGGCCGCGAACCGCATGGCCGATCCGTCCGACATCAAAACGCCTGCTCGATCGGGCCGAGAACCATGCCCAGCCGGAGGCGGGAGGACAGCGAAGGCTCCGAGCGTTTGACGGATCCTGTGCGGTGACGGCACCGAAGCGCGATGGGACGGGCTTTCCCGAGATTCATGCTTGACGGGACCGCAGGAAACGCGATGCCCTGTCGAGAGTTGAACCGCGTGATCGAGGTTTCGAGAAGCAATGCCGCGTCCAGGGAAGAGATCGACCATGTTGAGACCTTGGATGGCCCTCGCGGTGGTTTGCGTGTCGACGACCGTCATCGCAGGAGAGCAGGTTCGTCCTCACCGTGGCTCGCCCGCGCGCCCGTCGATCGAGCAATCGTCCGAGGCACGGATCCAGCAGGTTCCCGAGCGCTCGCGATCGCCGGCCCAGCCGATCCCCGAAGGCGAGGCGAAGAGCGCCAATGTCCGCGGGCCCTCCGCGCCGGTCACCTGCAACGGCCAGAACTCCGAATCCCCGGCCTGCTACACCGCAACCCAGCAGAGCCGTCCCGTAACCCGCTGACATCCGGTCCGCATCCATCGTGCGTGACGGCGGGCGAGCCCGCGCGGCGACGGCGTCACCCCTTCGCCGCGAGGGCGACCGGTGACACGGCCTCGGGCGATCCCGGCTCCGTCACGGCGAAATCGACCGCGCGACGCTGGTCCTCCAGGGCCCGCAAGAACGCCTCGCCGGCCTCGGCATCCTTGAATTTCCAGAGCTTGTTTTTCACACCCTCGAAGATGAGTGAGTAGACCGCCAGCTGAACGCCTTCCCGAACGGCCAGGGTCGTGGGCGAATTCTTGGTGAAGCCGGCTTCGGCCTGGAGCAGATGGTCCACCGCCGCGAACTTGAACGCGGTTCCGTTCACCAGCACCGAGTAGATGGTCTTCGTCGTGGTCACCGAGGCGAGGACGCGGCCGGTCTGAACGCTGACGGCGCGAAGGGCCACGGTGACGATGTCCTGCCGGTACTGCGCGTTGCCGCCGATCCCGAGGTAGTTCGCGCCGATTCCGCCCGTGGTCTCGTTCGAATCGTAGCCGATGATGCCGCCCTGGAGCGTGACGCCGGCGAAGCGCAGCGGTGGCAGCCCCTTGGACTTGTCACCCTCCACCGCGGTGCGGGTGTTCTGGATGATCTGCCGCTCCTGGAGGAGAGCGGCGAGCTCGTTGCGCTCGGCAACGTTGAACCAGCGACCGCCGCCGGCCTTCACCAGCACGTCGGTCAGGATCGGTGCGCCGCCTTGTGTCGTCGCACGCGAGAACTCCGCGAAGTTGTCGTTCGGCTTGTTCTGTCCGGTCAGGTCCGGGAAACTGTAGACCGCCACATCCAGCGCCTGGACCGGGGGCGGCAGCCTCTCGAGGATGATTCCGGTCTTGGTGTCGGCCACGAGGGCGGCCGGCTGGGTCGCGGGATCGAGCGCCGATCCGGTCAGCGCAACGCAGCCCGCGAGGGCGGGCGCGAAAGCCGCGGCGACCGCGACGCGCTTCAGAAGTGTGAACATTCGCCTCGAGCCCCTGCGCGTCTTCTTGTCGTTGTCCTGCGATCGAGCCGATCGATCACGGGTTCGCGGGGATAGCGGTTCCGTTGATGATGATGGTGGGCGTGGCCACGCTGTTCGAGCCGCCCAATTTGCTCAGCGCTTCGTTGAGCCCGGAGAGATCCGGGGAGTTCTGGCCGGATTTCGCGCCCGCGCCCTGCGCCTGCGCGGTCGACAGGAGAAAGGTTCCGTTGAGCGGATTGCCGCCGAAGGTCGGGCTCACCGGGCGATAGAGCTGCTCGGTCGCCGATCCGGGCGCGCTCGCAAGGGTTCCGCACAGGAGCGAAGCAACTGCCAAGGCTAAAATTTTCATCGGCCCCTCACTGCGATATTTCAGATCATCTAGGGTCATGCGAGTTAACGCTTAATCAACAAGCCTCCATTCGGAAGGCGCGCAATCAACATATTAACCGGAATAGACCCTTGAGGCTGAATTACACCGACATTCAATCCTTGAGTTCCAAGTAGCACAATGTTGGAGTGAAGATTGTTGCCTGACTGCAACACGCCAACCTGATTCATGTTGCCGATGATGCCGGCAGTCGATTGATTTCCCGTTCCTGTCTGCAGATGAGCCACGTGGTTGTTGTTGCCGATCTGCAGGGTCTGCGCGACCTGGCCGGACCCGCGCGCGGCGGCCATCTCGGGCGTCGCCATCGGCGCGGGGATCGCCGGCGACCGAGCGAACGGGGTCGCGGCGCCGTTGGTCGACCCGAAGGCCTGGACCGGGACCGAGGCGCCGATGGCTGCCTGCGCCACGTAGGCCGATTCGGCCCGGGCCGGGACGGATGCGAGGGCGGCGCAGATGGCGACGGATGCGCTCGCCGTGGCGATGCGACGGATCGCGCGGGTGAGCCCGAGGGTCAGGGCGAGTGGCATGAGATGCTTCCTTGATCCCACGTGAGGACCAGTTTCGCCTCGTAGTGCCCGAGTGCCGAGCGCTCCAGGGTCAGGGTCGACAGGACGGTTTCCGAATTCGCCGAGAGCGCGAAGTCGCCGCTCTGGACATTCCGGCTGGTTCCGGTCTCGCTCTCCTTTGAGACGAAGAGCGAATACTGACCTTGAAGATCGCGGTCGGCTCTGGCGAGCGCCTGGAGGCGGAGGAATTGCGAGGTCGGTTCGGCTTCGACGGTGCAGGACACGTTCGCGATGAAGGCCGTGGCCCTGGGCATCGAGAAGGCCGGATGGGTCCCGAGGCAACCAGCAAGGCAGAGGAGTGCTGAGCGCACGAGACCCCGGATCGGCGATGCTGCGCGCCGCATGCGGTCTGCTCTCGATCTGGAGAAAGAGAGGCGGCAGGCTTGTTCGGCCCGCCGCCTTCCGGGACTTAGCGCTGCACGGTCACGGCGGTGTTTCGGTAGCCGAACTGGGCGGTGACGGAGCTGTTGGAGACGTTGCCGGCGCTGGACTGCGAGGTCATCGCGTAGTTGGCCGCACCGACCTGCACCGTCTGCTGGGTGTTGGCACCGATCATGTTCTGCGGGCCGGTGGTCTGGAACGCATTGGCGGTGTTGTTGTAGCCGGCCTGCACGATCAGCGAGCCGTTGATACCGATGCCATCGGCCAGCGGATTGGCGATGGTGGTGCCCTGGGCGGTCAGCGCCTTGTTCTTCGCGCCGATCTGCAGCGTGGCGGCGCCGTTGCCGTTGAGCGCCAGCGAATTGTTGCTCTGGCTGGTGACGGCGGCGTTCTTGTCGCCGAGCTGGACGGTGCCCTGCAGGTTCGAGCCGTTCTCCTGGCCGACGATCGCGGTGTTCTGCGAGCCGATCTGGGCGACGGTCGAGTTGTTGGAGGTCGGCAGGAGGCTGACGCCCTTCTGCGAGGTCAGGGCATTGTTGCCGCCGCCGATCTGCGTGGTGGCAGCGGTGTTGGTGAAGCCCTTGAGTTTGCTGGCCTGAGCTGTGACCGAGACGTTGTCGACGCCGACCTGGAGGGTGTCCTGGCCGTTGTTGCCGCCGATCTGGGTGGCGAGCGAGACGTTGCCGAGGCCGAACTGCTCCGTGGTGGAGGCGTTCGCGCGCGACTTGGCGCCACCGCTCTGGTTGGTCAGGGCGAAGTTGCCGACGCCGACCTGGAGCGTGCTCTGGGCGTTGTTGCCGTCGGTCTGCCCGACGAAGGCGCCGTTGTTGGCGCCGAACTGGGCGATGTCGGAGCTGTTGCTGCCGGCGGTGGCGCTCTTCTGAGCGACGACGGCGGAGTTGCCGGCGCCGACCTGGAGCGTGCCCTGGCTGTTGTTGCCACCGTCCTGGCTGATGGCGGCGCCGTTCTTCACGCCGAACTGCGAGGTGGTCGACAGGTTCGTGCCGTACTTGCCGCCGGTCTGGGCGAGCGCCGTCATGTTGCCGGCACCGACCTGCAGCGTGTCCTGACGGTTGCCGCCGCCGGTCTGGCCGATGACGGCATCGTTCTTCACGCCGAACTGCGAGGTGGTCGACAGGTTCGTGCCGTACTTGCCGCCGGTCTGGGCGAGCACGGTCATGTTGCCGGCGCCGACCTGCAGCGTGTCCTGGGCGTTAGCGCCGTTGGTCTGGCCGATGACGGCGCCGTTGGCGAAGCCGAACTGCTGGACGAGCGAGGCGTTCGAGGCCGCGCCGGTGCCGGCCTTGGTCTGCGAGGATACCACCGAGTTGCCGGCGCCGACCTGCAGGGCGGTCTGGGTGTTGTTGCCGTCGGTCTGTCCGACGAGGGCGGTGTTGCCGGTGCCGAACTGGCCGGTGGTGGAGGTGTTGGTGCCTGCGCTGCCGCCGGTCTGACCCGAGACGGCGACGTTGCGGACACCGACCTGCAGCGTCTGCTGGGTGTTGTTGCCGCCGGCCTGGCCGACGAGGGCACCGTTGCCGAGACCGATCTGCGTGGTGGTCGACGTATTCTCGCCGAAGGTTCCGCCGGTCTGACCGATCACGGCCGAGTTGACGGCACCGATCTGGAGGCTTCGCTGGGTGTTGTAGCCGTCCTTCTGGCCGATGAGAGCGCTGTTGCCGAGGCCGAACTGAGCCGAGGTAGAGTCGTTCGCGCCCTTGGCGCCGGCGGTCTGGGCGGTGACGTTGACGTTGCCGGCGCCGACCTGAAGCACGCTCTGGGTGTTGTTGCCGTTCGTCTGGCCGACGACGGCGTTGTTTCGGGCCCCGAGCTGGACGATGCCGGACTTGTTCTGGGTGCTCTTGGCGTTCGCCTGCGAGGTCAGGGCCCGGTTCTTGACGCCGGCCTGGACCGTGCTCTGCGTGTTGTTGCCGCCGGCCTGGCCCGAGAGCGCCTCGTTGTAGGCGCCGACCTGCGCGATGAACGACTCGTTATCGGCCGCGAAAACGGCCGTGGAGCTCGCGAGAACGAGCACCAACGCTGCTGACGTCTTCATTTGGAGATGCCTACTCTATCCGGGCGGGTCGCTTTGAAGTTGCAACCACTGTGGAGCATCGAACGATTCGCTGCCCTCGGATCGAGTTAATGTCACGTTAACCAATCAACGGCAAGTGAGGTTGTTAAAATTCAGTTAACGATGCACATCCTCCTTCGTTCCACGCTTCTTCGACGATCGCGCGACTGCGGCGAGGGCCTGGAAGAATGGGGATTGAGGTATTTCAGGCTGCCGCCCGCCGCCGCAACTCCGAGATAGTTGATGCGATGGTATTTGGCGGACATATCGGCCCCTGAGCGATGCCGATTCGGCCATCCGCTTCTCTGGCATCGCGAGACGAACTCGATGGGGCGGCGATCGATTGCCCCCTCGCGTCGCAGCGCCGGCGGAAGATCTGCATTTATCGTTCCGTGCGGTCCCTGCTCGGAGCGACCGCTCTCGAGGCCCCTGGCCGAGACACCGAGGGCGGCGTCGCGACCAGGCTGGTTAATGGGGCGATCACGAATTGGCCCTACACGGGAATCCCGAATCGTAGAGGGGCCCGAGACATGATCCGCTTCGCGCAAGTCGCAACGTTCGCTGCATTGATCATCCCCGGTGCGACCCCGATCCTTGCTGCCGAGGCCTATGTTCCACAGGCCGCGATCGCCCAGGCCGGCGACGTCCCCGTGCGACTCCCGGCAAGCCCGCTCCTGGCCGCGCCCGTGACTCTCGCCTCCGCCCAGGCCACCGCCGCGAGCCGGCCGGCAGGCAACACGGCGCAGGTCGTGCAGATCGGAAGCTATAACAATGGCATGGTCTCGCAGACCGGCATGGGAAACGTCGCCGCGCTCAATCAGCAAGGGCAGGGCAATGTCGCCGTGATCTCGCAGACCGGCCGCTCGCGCTGAGATTTCATGACCACGATCGTGTATCGACGATTTCGTCCGTCCGAATCGTGACTTGATGCGACCTATTCCGTTTGATGGCCGTCTCGGGGCAACGGTCGTCAAAAGCGCTTCGGACCTTCCACATCTACGCTAGAGTGCGGAGCGGATTCCCGGCGTCTGAAGATCGCGGCTCGTGTAGGCGGCGTTCCCTAAGCTAAATCAATGCGATTTTCGCGAAACGTGTGATTCAGGTGGACACGCTTGAGAACCTTCTTGCAGACCCAGGGATTGTGCGGCTAGAAGCCGTCCTTGGTCCACGCGAACTGCCGAACAGGCGGCTGTTCGGCACCCAAGACTTCGTGCGATGGCTAGATGGGCAAGTACGCCAGCAAGAACCGTCGCCAAGCGGAGCCGAAACGACACCACTCGAACAGATCGACGACCTCTTTCACCGATATTCGACGGGCGGCTTCCTGGCTCATCGCCGGGAATTTCGTTGTGTCAAACTCGAAAAAAATCCTGTATGGGAATTAAAGACCGTAGACGTTCGAATATTCGGCTGGTTCCCGGCAAGAGACTGCTTCGTGTGTGTTTTTGGAGATTTTGCTGATCGCGTAAAAGATCACGATCTCTATCGCGGCTATCGCCTCGAAATTCGGCGGATGCGACGCGAGATGGGGATCAAAGAAGATCTTTGCGGGATGGGGGGGGCGCCGAGTGACGTCATATCATTTTAGGACCAACGGCCGGTCCCGATCGGCGGGACGCCTGATCGGTCGCGTGCGCAGCGAGCTGCTCCAGGCCTTGCTGGAAGAACGCACGGCATCGGGCGCCTCCATCCAATCCGTCGCCGACAAGCTCCTTCTCGAGCGCTCGGTCATCAACGGCCAGCTTTCCGGGCATCAGCAGCTCTCGCTTCGACTGATCGCCGATCTGGCTTGGGCCCTGGATCGCGAGATCGTCTTCGAGATCCGCAAGGTCGAGCGGCAGGCGGGCCAGAACTCTCCCCCGGAAGTGTCCACGGCGATGTCTCGCGCACCGACCCTGGTCGGCGTTTCGCGCACCCTGACGTCGACGCTGCCGCCCAGCCGCCAGATCCACGTGCGACCTCGGCAGGCGAGGCAGAAAAGCGCCTCCACATGAAGCGCCATGGATTCTCGATCTTCTGCGACGACATTCGTAACGAGGTGGGCGGAAAGCTGAGCTTCATCGGGTGCTACAATTCGGTCATGTTCGCCTCTCCGGACATGCCGTTCATCCTGCCGAAGTTCTGCATCCATACGCATGTGATCTCATCGGCCGAGCACCCGCTCTCCTCCGTCCTGCTACGCTGCTACGTGCCCGGCCTCGAGGATCCGATCATCGAGGAGCCGGTGGAGACGCCGCCTATCGCCGAGCAGCGGAAGCTCGTTTCCGCGCTCGAATCCGGCAGCACGGCGCCGCGATACATCGTGGCGTCGGCGAGCCTGATCCTCTCGCCTTTCGAGATCTTGAGCACGGGCCTCATCAGCGTCCGCGCCGTCCTGGGCGACATGGCGGAAGAACTCAGCCTCGGATCGTTGAGGGTGGTCGTCGCAGACTAGGTGTTTGATCCCACGGTGTGGTGATACGGTTGAGCACCATGCTGCCAGCGATGCGCTCTGGCCCAGGTTCTTCATGGAAGGCCGAGGCGGACTTGTCGATCGCGATGCCGAGCGGAATCTTCCGCGGATCGACCAAGTCAGGATCGATGCTCGCGGCCTCGATGCGGCCACGGAGCACCGCGGTCCTTCCTGATGCGAGGCGTTGGTCTTCGAGCGGTGTCCTGAGCCATTTCTCGGCCCTCCAATTCACGATCTCAGATGGGGATCGGGATGCGGACCCGACATCGAGGGCTGGCCAAAACCTCGATCCCGGCGCGCGCACGGACTCCGAATGACCCCGATCGCGGTTTTTCCTCCCCACGGTCCCAGCCTTCTGGCCTACTCCTCTCTTGCTGTGGTCGAGGGTCTCGCACGATGAGGTCGGCGACGGCTTGGTCGTGCACCGTGATGGGGAACCGCGATCATCTGCAGCGCTTGGCCTTCCTGCCGGCATGAGGTCCGGCGGGAGAGCAGCATGTCGAGCGACACCCACAAGCATCAGGAACTGCTCAGCGCTCTGAAGGCCGCGCAGGGCAAAGGCGACGGCTCCTTCGAGCAGGCGGTGACGAATGCCTTCGAGCACGTCTTCGAGCACCTCGATCGACTGAACTCGCACGTGTCGCTCGGCGGACCGGAGGGGGACGAGCGTCATCTCAAGACCGGTGAGTCGCCGACGCTGCGATAAGCTCCGGGCCCTGACTTCCGATTCGGAGTCAGGGCCGTCGTCGCGGCCTTCCTCTCGATGGCGCCGGTCGTCATGCGACGTGATCGAGCCCAGGGCCGGCAGCGAGTTCGTCGACCAGGATGCTCACGATCCGCATCGGTCGGTCCGTCGTCGGTCGCCTCGCACAGGATGGCGAGCGGGGACGGCCGCACGCCGGCGGCGCGAAGATCGCCGAGGATCCCTGCCGACCAGGGCACTCGGAACCATCGGGGTGTGCGGCTGGTCCAGCGCAACGGCTATCGTGACCGGGACTGGCAGACGCGGGCCGGGAGCGTCGAACTGCGCATTTCGAAGCTGCGGAGAGGCTCGTGCTTCCCATCTTTCTTGATCGCCTCGGCGGCGGTGATCGTGAGCACCGACGGCCGGCGCGAGGTGCGCGGCATGGATGTCGGCCCCTCCGAGGCCGAGACGTTCGGGACAGCCTTCCGCAAGCTCGCCCGGCGGGGGCTGCGCGGGGTCAAGCTGGTGATCTCGGACGCCCACGAGGGCATCAAGGCATCGGTGGCCCAGGTGATGAGCGCAACCTGGCAGCACTGCCGCGTCCATTTCCGGAGGACGGGGCCCGCCCAGGCCGGCCGCTCAGGTCTTCGATGCGCTTTGCGGGGCCCTGATTCCTCGGGGCGCGTTCGAGCCACGGTCCCGCGGTCAGCCTAAAGACTTCAAACGACGGACGATGCGGTCCGGGCGGCCTCCGGACTCACCCCCAGGCGCCGCTCCGCGCGCGGGCGCGCATGGCCTCGATGAACAGGCGGACGCTCGGCAGGTGCGCGCGGCTGGCATCGAACAGCAGGTGGATCGGCACGGGCGGCGGCGCGTGCGCGTCGAGCACGCTGCACAATCGGCCCGCGGCGAGCCCCTCGGCCGCCTGGTAGCTGAGGACGTTCGCGAGCCCGAGCCCGGCCGCGGCGGCGGCCAGCTGGGCATCGATCGAGGTCACGGTCAGCCGCGGCGCGACGGCGACGCCCTGCGACCGCGGGCCGAAGCGCCAGTGGGAGCCGGTTCGGACGTTGTCGCCGGCGATGATGTCGTGCTCGGCGAGCGCCTTCGGGTCGGCCGGCCGCCCGCGCGCGGCGCAGTAGGCCGGGCTCGCGACGATGACCTGCCGCACCGTGCCGAGGGCGACCGACCTGAGACGGCTGTCGCGCGGCTCGCCGATGCGGACCGCCACGTCGATCCCCTCCTCGACCAGCCGGATGTTCCGGTCGAGCAGCATCAGCCGCGCCGACACCGGCCGGTGCCGGGCGAGCAGGTCCGCCACCACGGGGAGGACGTGCAGGCGGCCGAAGACGACCGGCGCCGTGATCTGCAGCTCGCCGTGCGGCGCCGCCTGGCGCCCCATCACGACGTGCTCGGCATCCTGCAGCCGCATCAGGATCTCGCGGGCGCGATCCAGGAGGGCGGCGCCCTCCTCGGTCAGCGCCACGCTGCGGGTCGAGCGCCGGAACAGCGGCACGCCGAGATGCCGCTCGAGGGCGGCGATGGTCCGCGTCACCGCAGGCGGCGAGTGGCCGAGGTGGCGGGAGGCGGCCTTGAAGCCGCCCCGCTCGGCCACCGCGACGAAGGTGGTCAGCGCCGCGAAGCGGTCCACGCGATCATTCCCGAAAACGAAATTCTGAACTGCGAAGGTGATGGATTATCGCCGCCGCGTGAAGCCGCTACCTCTCCGGCATGCCCGGTACCTACTTCCACCACCTGTTCGGCGAGACGGCGCGCACGCTCCAGGCGCGCGCCGGCTCCCGCGCCAGCTACGCCAGGCGGGAGGCCGCGTCCGCCGACGGGTGCGATGCGCTGACCGAGCGCGAGCACGCCTTCCTGCAGGCGCGCGACAGCGTCTACCTGGCGAGCGTCGGCCCCGAGGGCTGGCCCTACATCCAGCATCGCGGGGGGCCGGCCGGCTTCGTCCGGTCGCTGGGCGAAAACCGGATCGGATTCGCCGACTATCCCGGCAACCGGCAGTACATCTCGCAGGGCAACGTGATCGAGCGCGGCCGGGTGGCCCTGTTCGCGATGGACTATCCGGCCCAGCGCCGGCTCAAGCTCATCGGCCACGCGCGCATCGTCGCGGCGGCCGAGGATCCCGATCTCGTCGCGCGGGTCTCGCATCCCGCGGCGCCGCCGGCCGTGGCCGCGTTCCTGATCGACGTGGTCGGCTTCGACTGGAACTGCCCGCAATTCATCGCGCCGCGCTTCACGCGCGCCGAGATCGAGGCCGAGCTCGGGCCGCTGCTCATCGAGAACGCGAACCTGCGCGCCGAGCTGGCGCGCCTCAAGGGAGCCTCCGCATGACCGAGCCGTCGACCCGTGGCGTGCATCACGTCGGCCTCGCCGTGCCGGACCTCGACGCCGCCGAGCGCTTCTTCGTCGACGCGCTCGGATGGCGCGTCGCCGGCGGCGTGCCGTCCTACCCCGCCGTGTTCGTCTCCGACGGCGCGATCCTCGTGACGCTGTGGCGGATCGCCGATCCGGAGGCCGCGGTGCCGTTCGACCGCCGCGCCAACGTCGGGCTGCATCACCTCGCCCTCAAGGTCGCCGACCGCGCGGCGCTCGCCGCCGCCTACGACCGGGTGCGCGGCCATCCGGGGACGACGATCGAGTTCGCGCCCGGTCCGATGCGGGAGGGGTCCGAGACGCACCACTTCATCGGCACGATGCCGGGCGGCGTGCGCCTCGAATTCGCCACGGCGTAGGACCGTTCCTGTCGCCAGCCCGGCTTTCACGTCGACGCCTTGCACTCTCGGACCGAACGGCGGGAACCTCGTCCCATGGCCTTGCCGACGCCTGCCCGGCCTCGAACGCTTCCGCACGGCGATCGCGCTGGCGCCGACGACAGACGGACGGCCCGGCGCGCGGTCGCCTCGGCCTCCTGCGCCAGCCTGATCGGGATCGGGCTCGCGCGGTTCGCCTATACGCCGCTGCTTCCGGCGATCATCGACGGCGGCTGGTTCGAGGCCTCGACCGCGGCCTATCTCGGGGCGGCCAACCTTGCGGGTTATCTCGCCGGCGCCCTGCTCGGGCGGCCGCTCGCCGCCCGCACCCGCGTTCCCGTGGTGCTCCGCGCGATGATGGTGGTGGCGACCGCGGCGTTCTTCGCCTGCGCCTACCCGCTGAACGTCGCGTGGTTCTTCGCCTGGCGCTTCGCGTCGGGCTTTGCCGGAGGCGCGCTGATGGTGCTGGCCGCGCCCGCCGTGCTTCCGCACGTGCCGCCGGGCAAGCGCGGCCTCGCCGGCGGCCTGATCTTCATGGGCATCGGCGTCGGCATCGCGGCGTCGGGGACGCTCGTCCCGCTCCTCCTGCGCGGCGGCTTGCAGCAGGCCTGGTTCGGCCTCGGCGCGCTCTCCTGCCTGCTCACCGTCATCGGCTGGCGGGGCTGGCCGTCCGACGCTCCGGCGGCAGTTCGGCCGGTTGCCGGTGCCGAGCCGTCGCGCGCGCCAGGCCGGGCGGCGCTGCGGGCGCTCTACGCGGAATACGCGCTCAACGCGGCCGCGTGGGTGCCGCACATGCTCTTCCTCGTCGACCTCGTCGCGCGCGGCCTCGGGCAGGGCATCCAGGCCGGATCGCACTATTGGGTGCTGTTCGGGCTCGGCGCGACGGTCGGCCCGATCCTCGTCGGGCACCTCGCCGACCGGACCGGCTTCGGTCCCGCGCTCCGGCTCGCCTTCCTGGTCGAGGCCGGCGCGATCGCGATTCCGGCCCTCGGCCTCGGCCCGTCGTGGCTGATCCTGTCGAGCGTCGCGGTCGGCGCCTTCGTCACCGGAACCGTGCCGCTCATGCTCGGCCGCATCGGCGAGCTCCTGCCCGGGGAGCCGGAGCGGCAGAAGGCGGCCTGGAGCGTCGCCACCGTGGCGTTCGCGCTGTTCCAGGCCGGCGCCGCCTACGGGCTGTCCTTCGTCTTTGCGCACACGGCGGGCAACTACACGCTGCTGTTCGCGCTCGGCACGTCCGCGATGGTGCTGGCGCTCGCCATCGACCTCGGCACGGCGCTGGCGACGCCGCGCCCCGCCTCCCCCGCCCGTCCCTGAGGCTGGCGCCCGAGTCCGGCGGAGTTGAGCGTCCGTGCCGCATCGCAGCCGTGCCGAACGCGGGGCGAGCGGCGCCGCCGCACGATCTCGCGGCGATCGCTCAGCCCGAGGCTTCGTTCGCTCCCGGTTCGATCGACGGCGGGTCGGGCTCGCCGGCGACCGCGATGGGCAGGCCGGTCGCGCCGGCCGCCGGCGCGGCGGCGAGGCTCGCCAGGTCCAGCCACGCCGCCATCAGGCGGAGCTCCCCGAGCAGCCGGTCCATGGTGCCGGGGGGCGCATCGGGCTCCAGGTGCACGCGCTGGACGACCAGCACGCCGATCCGGCGGTTCGCCTTCAGGTCGACGCGGGCGACGAGCGCGCCGTCCATCAGGAAGGGCAGGACGTAGTAGCCGTGCTCACGCTGGTGGGCGGGCGTGTAGATCTCGAGCCGATAGCGGAAGCCGAACAGCCGCTCGGTCCGCGGCCGGTGCCAGATCAGCGGATCGAAGGGCGACAGGAGCGCGGCGCCGTCGAGCCGCCGGCCGAGCCGCGCCTCCCTGTGCCGGTAGGCCGGCTGCGGCCAGCCGCGGACCCGGGCCGGAATCAGCGTGCCGTCCTCGACCAGCTGCGCGATCGGCAGGTGCGCATCGGCGGGCGCGAGGCGATAATAGTCGCGCAGGTCCTGCGCCGTCGCGATGCCGAGCGCCCGCGCCGCGCGTGCGATCAGCTCCCGCCGCGCGTCGATGCCGCTCGGGGTCGGATGCGCGAGGACGGCGCGCGGAAGCACGCGCTCGGGCAGGTCGTAGACGCGCTCGAAGCTGCCGCGACGGTGCGTCGAGGCGACGAGGCCGGCCCAGAACAGCCATTCGAGCGCGTGCTTGGCCGCACTCCACACCCACATGCCCTGCGAGGCCCGGTTGCCCGCGACGTCGGAGGCGGCCAGCGGCCCCTCCGTCTCGATGCGGGCGAGGAGGGCTTCGGCTTCGCCGCGCCTGTCCCCGGCGAAGGGTTCGAGCCGCCGCCATAGGCCGCGGCCGGCGAGGGCCCGGGCCATGCGCCAGCGCAGCAGGGGGTGATGGTCGACTGGCAGGAGCGAGGCCTCGTGCCCCCAATATTCGAAGAACCGCTTCGGCCGGTCGGCCGCCAGGGCGTCGAGGAGCCCGCGCTCGTAGGGGCCCAGGCGCGAGAACAGCGGCAGGTACTGGGCGCGCACCAGCACGTTCACGCTGTCGATCTGAAGCAGGCCGAGCCGGCCGATCTCGTTGCGCATCCGCGCGGCGGAGACGGGTCCCGCGCGCCGGCCCGCGGCGAAGCCCTGGGCGACGAGGGCGATGCGACGGGCCTCGGAGGCGGAGAGGTCTGCCGTCAGGGCCGGCCTCCGGACAGGGGCGGCACGAGGCCCGGCAAGGGCCGCACGGAGTTCGGGAGCTGCGCCGCGTGCACTACGCGGCCTTCGGCGGCAACCCGTCGGCGCCGTTTTCGCCCTGCCGCGCGTGGACGAGGGTGCGGATCCGCTCGCGAACCTCCGGGGTGACTGGGTTGTAGACGATCATGCCGAGATCCGGTCTTCCGTCCACGGCGAAGGCCGAGAACTCCAGCTCGATCGGGCCCAGGACGGGGTGACGGAGCCGCTTGACCCCGTCTCCGTGGGCGTGGACGTCGTTCTCCCGCCACAGGGCGGCGAAGTCCGGGCTGGTGCGGCAGAGCTCGTCCACCAGCTCGCCGACCTCGGAGGCCGCGCCGGCCCGCACCGCGTCCGCCCGGAACGCGCCGACCACGAAGCGGGCGACGCTGTCCCAATCCTGCTGCGCCGTCCGCACCCGCGGGTCGCCGAACATGCGGCGCAGGATGTTGCGCTCGCCGGGTGGCAGCGGTTCCCAGTTGGTCATCACGACGGCGGCGGCGCGGTTCCAGGCGACGACGTCCCAGGTCGCGGTCTTGATCAGGGCCGGGCTGACCTCCAGCGTGTCGAGCAAGCGCTGGAGGCGCGGCGTGATCCCCTCCTGCGGCCGGTAGCGGACCTCGGGCGGACGCCCCAGCGCCAGCATGAAGACGTGCTCGCGCTCGGGCTCGGTCAGCATCAGCCCGGCGGCGATGCGGTTCAGCACGTCCGCCGATGGCGCGCCGCCGCGCCCCTGCTCCAGCCAGGTGTACCAGGTCGCGCTGATGTTCGAGCGCTGGGCGACCTCCTCCCGGCGCAGGCCCGGCGTGCGACGGCGGCCCGAGAACCCGAGGGCGGCCGGATCGAGCTTGGTGCGCCGATCCCGCAGGTAGGCGCCCAGCGAGGGTTCGGAACGGGCGGGCATGGCGATCCTGTTGGGACGTATACCGGGATACGGTCACGACTTTAACGGGATCGGCGGCGGGCCGACAAGGGGCGCTCTGATCACAGCGGAGTGCATCGCATGCGCATCTTCCTCACCGGCGCCACCGGCTTCATCGGCTCGGCCATCGTCCCGGAACTGCTCCGGTCCGGGCATCGGGTGCTCGGGTTGACCCGCTCGGAGGCCGGCGCCCGCAAGCTGATCGAGGCCGGGGTCGAGCCGCATCGCGGCACCCTTGACGACCCGGACAGCCTGCGCCGCGGCGCCGCGCAGGCCGACGGCGTGATCCACACCGCCTTCGACCACGACGACTTCACGAACTTCGTCGCCAATTGCGACAAGGACCGGCGGGCGATCGAGGCCCTGGGGGCCGCCCTTGCCGGCTCGGATCGGCCGCTGCTCATCACCTCCGGTGCGGGAATCGGGAGCCCCGACGACGGCGGCCCGGCCCGGGAGGACGTCTTCGACCGCGCGCACCCGAACCCGCGCATCGCCTCCGAGCTCGCCGGGGCCGCACTGCTGGAGGCGGGGGTGAACGTGTCGGTGGTGCGGCTTCCGCAGGTGCACGACACGGTCAAGCAGGGGCTGATCACCTACCTGATCGACCTCGCCCGGCGGACCGGCGTCTCGGCCTATGTCGGCGACGGCGCCAACCGCTGGGCGGCGGCGCCGGTCCTCGACGTCGCCCGGCTCTACGCGCTCGCCTTCGCGCGGCGGGAGGCGGGCGCCCGCTACCACGCGGTCGCCGAGGAGGGCGTCGCCGCCCGCGACATCGCGCAGACCATCGGCCGCGGCCTGAAGCTGCCGGCGGTCGCCCTCGCGCCGGAAGACGCCGCCGCGCATTTCGGCTGGCTCGCCGCGTTCGTCGGCCTCACATGCCGGCCTCCAGCGCGCTGACGCGGGCCCGGCTCGGCTGGCACCCGACCGGCCGGGGCCTGATCGAGGACTTGGAGCGGATGGACTATTCCCGGCCGCCCGCCTGAGGCGCCCGAGGCCTTCGCCCGTCAGGACGACAGCGTGCGCAGCTCCCCGCGGGCGATGCCGAGCGGCGTCCGCACGAGCAGCCACAGGATGACGGGGGGGCAGCGTCAGGAGCACGAGGGCGGCGGCGTCGGTCGGGAGCCCGGAGCCCGGTCGACACGGCCTCGGAGGATGGCGCGATCGCCGCGTCCCGGACGACCTCCGGCATCGACGGTCTCCCCTCGCGCTCACGCGCGCCGCACCCGCGATTCACCAGGGCTGCCGGAAAAGGCGCGCGAAACCGGCCTGCGCGCAAGGTCGGCGACCGGCAGGGCGCGGATGCGCTGCCCGGTCAGCGCCGCGATCACGTTGAGCACGGCGGGGGCAGCCCGGGCGCGCCGACGCCGCCCGTCGGCGCGCCGCTCTCGACGATGCGCACGTGCACTGCCGGCCTGTGCTCGCGGCGGATCGGGTCGGTGTGGTCGTTCCGCGACTGCCGGGCGCCGTCGCGGTAGACGATCTGCTCGAACAGCCCCGAGGACAGGTCGAGCGCCGCCGGCACCTGGGCCTGCGCGTTTCGTTTGCGAAACCCCGCCGGTCACCTACACTCCGATCCGAGGCGTGCGAGCCCCGGGCCGGAGTTTCCATGACGCGTATGGTCGAGCGGGGCGGCTTCGAGCGGAAGGCGGGCGAGCGCGCCGACGCGTCGGCGGTCGAGACGCGGCGCGGGGCGATCGTCGCCGCGGTGCGCCAGCGCGGCTTCGTGACGATCGAGGCCCTGGCGAGCCAGTTCGGCGTGACCGTGCAGACGATCCGGCGCGACCTCAACGAGCTCAGCGCGGAGGGGCGGCTCGAGCGCTACCGGGGCGGCGGCGGCCTGCCGTCCAGCGTCGAGAACATCGACTACGCCGACCGCCGCACCACGCTGCTGTCCGAGAAGACCCGGATCGGCCGGCTGGCGGCCGGCCGCATCCCGTCGCACTGCTCGGTGTTCCTCAACATCGGCACCACGCCGGAGGCGGTGGCGCGCGAGCTCGTCCGCCACGACGACCTCAGCATCATCACCAACAACCTCAACGTGGCGGTCGGGCTGGCGGAGGCGACCGACTTCCGCATCGTCGTGGCGGGCGGCACGATCCGCAACCGCGACGGCGCCGTCCTGGGGCAGCTCACCTGCGACACCCTCAGCCAGTTCCGGGTCGACGTGGCGGTCATCGGCATCAGCGGGATCGACGCCGACGGCGCCCTGCTCGACTACGATTACGAGGAGGTGCGGGCGACGCAGACCATCCTGGCGCATGCGCGCCAGACCTTCCTCGTGGCCGATCACACCAAGTTCACCCGCCGCCCGATGGTCGAGGTCGGGCGGCTGGAGCAGATCGACACCTTCTTCACCGACCGCGTCCCGCCGCCCGAGATCGTCGCCCTGATGGAACGCCACGGCGTCGCCCTCGCGGTGGCCGACCAAGACGAGCCGTAGCGAACATCGCAATTTTCGCTTGCGAAAATCCTAAGATAAGGTAATATTCTGCCGACCCGGGCATCGGCCGGGGAGGGAGGCGACTCATGACGACGGTCTCGAACGTGCGGGCGCTGGGCGCCCCCTACGACCTGCTCGTCATCGGCGGCGGCATCAACGGCACCGGCATCGCCCGCGACGCGGCCGGGCGTGGCCTCTCCGTGCTGCTGTGCGAGCGCGGAGACCTCGCGGAATTCACCTCGTCCTCGAGCACCAAGCTGATCCACGGCGGCCTGCGCTACCTCGAATACTACGAGTTCCGCCTGGTGCGGGAGGCTCTGGCCGAGCGCGAGCGCCTGCTGCGGCAGGCGCCGCACATCATCTGGCCGCTCCGCTTCGTGCTGCCGCACGACGCGGGCCTGCGCCCGGCCTGGATGCTGCGGGCCGGCCTGTTCCTGTACGACCACCTCGCCCGGCTGCGCACCCTGCCCGGCTCCAAGATGGTTCGCTTGCGAACATCGCCGGTGGGCGCACCGCTTCAGGACCGGCTCACGAAGGGGTTCGTCTATTCCGACTGCTGGGTGGAGGACAGCCGCCTCGTGGTTCTGAACGCCATGGATGCGCGGGCCC
The DNA here is from genome assembly GCF_022829705.1 of Methylobacterium sp. E-025. Taxonomy (NCBI): domain Bacteria; kingdom Pseudomonadati; phylum Pseudomonadota; class Alphaproteobacteria; order Hyphomicrobiales; family Methylobacteriaceae; genus Methylobacterium; species Methylobacterium sp. E-025. Next base: position 47,498 of record NZ_JAKSYR010000052.1, on the reverse strand, counting down.
GCGGCGCCGAGATCCGCACCCGCACCGGCGTCGAGTCGGCGCGCCGGGTCGACGGGACGTGGACGGCGACCCTGCGCGACGCCGTCACCGGGCGCACCGAGACCGTCCGGGCGAAGGCGGTGGTGAACGCCGCCGGCCCCTGGGTGAGCGCGACGCTCGGCGGAACGCTCGGCGTGAACAGCCGCGCGGCGGTGCGGCTGATCAAGGGCAGCCACATCGTGGTCGCCAAGCTCTACGAGGGCGATCAGGCCTACATCCTGCAGCAGCCCGACAAGCGCATCATCTTCGCGATCCCCTACGAGCGCGACTTCACGCTGATCGGCACCACCGACGTCCCCTACGCGGACGAGCCCGGCCCGGTGCGGATCTCAAAGGACGAGACGCGCTACCTCTGCGACTGCATCAACCGCTCGTTCGCCAAGGCGATCGGGCCGAAGGACGTGGTCTGGAGCTATTCGGGGGTGCGCCCGCTCTACGACGACGCCGCCGCCAACGCCTCGGCGGTGACCCGCGACTACGTGCTCGACGTCGACGATGCCGGCGGGCAGGCGCCGGCGCTCTCGGTGTTCGGGGGCAAGATCACCACCTACCGCCGTCTCGCCGAGCACGCGATCGAGAAGATCGCGTCCCACTTCCCCGGCCTGAAGCCGGCCTGGACGGGCGAGGCGACCCTGCCCGGCGGAGCGATGCCGGAGGCGGATTTCGACGCCTTCCTCGCCGCCTTCGCCCGCGAGGCGCCGTTCCTGCCGGCCGAGACCGCCCGGCGGCTCGCCCGCGCCTACGGCACCGAGGCGCGGGCCATCGTCAAAGGCGCGCGCAGCCTGGCCGACCTCGGCGAGGCGTTCGAGGGCGGCCTGAGCGCGGCGGAGGTCGACTACCTCGTCCGCTCGGAATGGGTCCGCACGGCGGAGGACATCCTGTGGCGGCGCTCGAAGCTCGGCCTGCGCACCAGCCCGGACGGGGCCGCGCGGCTCGCCGCCTACCTGACGCGAAAGGCGGAAGCCGCCTGAATCAAGGTGCGCGGCGCGGAACCGGCGCGAAGACCGGTCCGCGGGAGACGATCGACCCACGGTCCGCAAGGGAGGAAGACAGCCATGTCCCAGTATGTCGGCGCCATCGACCAAGGCACCACCAGCAGCCGCTTCATCGTGTTCGACCGCGAGGGGCGCATCATCGTCTGCAAGCAGCGCGAGCACGCGCAGATCTATCCGCGGCCCGGCCATGTCGAGCACGATCCGATGGAGATCTGGCGCAACACCCAAGGCGTGATGCAGGACGCCCTCGACGGCGCCGGGCTGACGCCGAAGGACCTCCTGTCGATCGGCATCACCAACCAGCGCGAGACCACGCTGATCTGGGACAGGCGCACCGGCCAACCGCTCCACAACGCCCTGGTCTGGCAGGACACCCGCAACGACCGCCTCGTCACCGAATATGCCCGCGACGGCGGGCGCGACCGCTTCCGCGCGCTTACCGGCCTGCCGCTGGCGAGCTACTTCTCCGGGCTGAAGCTGCGCTGGCTCCTCGACCACGTCGCGGGCGCGCGGGAGAAGGCGGAAGCCGGCGACGTGCTGTTCGGCAACATCGACACCTGGCTCGTTTGGAACCTGACGGGCGGCCCGGACGGCGGCCTCCACCTCACCGACGTGACCAATGCCAGCCGCACCCAGCTGATGTCCCTCGAGACTCTGGCCTGGGACGACGGCATGCTCTCGGCCTTCGGCATCCCGCGGGCGATGCTGCCCGAGATCGTCTCCCCTCGCAGGTCTACGGCGAGACGCAGGTGCCGTTTTCCGGCGTGCCGATCGCCGGCATCCTCGGCGACCAGCAGGCGGCCCTGTTCGGCCAGGCCTGCTTCCAGCCGGGCGAGGCCAAGAACACCTACGGCACCGGCTGCTTCGCACTGATGAACACCGGCGAGACGCCCGTACCCTCCACCTGCGGCCTCGTCACCACGCTCGGGTACAAGCTCGACGGCAAGCCGGCGGTCTACGCGCTCGAGGGCTCGATCGCGATCACCGGCGCCCTGGTGCAGTGGCTGCGCGACAACCTGCACATGATCCAGGACAGCGCCGAGGTCGAGAGCCTCGCCACCACGGTCGCGGACAACGGCGGCGTCTACTTCGTGCCCGCCTTCTCGGGCCTCTACGCGCCGCACTGGAACGAGGGCGCCCGTGGCCTGATCATCGGCCTGACCCGCTACGCCAACCGCGGCCACATCGCCCGCGCCTGCCTGGAGGCGACCGCCTTCCAGACGCACGAGGTGCTGGAGGCGATGGAGAAGGATTCCGGCATCCCCGTGCGCGAGCTGCGCTCGGACGGCGGCATGGTCGCCAACGTCACCCTAATGCAGTTCCAGGCCGACATCCTCGACGTGCCGGTGGTGCGCCCGCGGGTCACCGAGACCACGGCACTCGGCGCTGCCTACGCGGCGGGCCTCGCCACCGGCTACTGGCGGAGCACCGACGACCTCGTGCGCAACTGGGGCGTCGACCGGCGCTGGGTGCCGAACATGGACGCGGGCGAGCGCCGGCGCATCACCGCCGCCTGGGGCCGCGCCGTGAAGCGCGCCTTCGACTGGGACGAGCAGGAGGATTGAGGCCGCCGCCTCGACCGCTTCCCATCCCAGACACTCTCGGAGGACATCCCATGACGTCGCCGTTCCTGGGCGAGCTTCTCGGCACGATGGTGCTGATCATCCTCGGCAACGGGGTCGTTGCCGGCGCGCTGCTGCGCGGCTCCAAGGCTGAGGGCGCGGGCTGGATCGCGATCACCGCCGGCTGGGCCTTCGCGGTGCTGGCCGGCATCTTCGTCGCGACCGCGACGGGCAGCCCCGACGCACACATCAACCCGGCGGTGACGATCGCCGGTGCGATCACGTCCGGGAATCCGAGCAAGCTCCTGGTCTACGTGCCCGCGCAGATGATCGGCGCCTTCCTCGGCGCGACCGTGGTCTGGCTGCACTACCTGCCGCACTGGGCCGTCACCGAGGATCAGGGCCTGAAGCGGGCCTGCTTCTGCACCGATCCGGCGATCCGGCAATCGGCCGCGAACTGGACGAGCGAGATCATCGGCACCTTCCTGCTGATCCTGATCGTCAGCGCCCTGCTGTCGCGGACGGTGGGGGCTTCCGGCAACATCCCGACGGGGCTGGCGCCCTACCTCGTCGGCATGGTGGTCTGGGGGATCGGCCTCTCGCTCGGCGGCACCACCGGCTACGCGATCAACCCGGCCCGCGATCTCGGGCCGCGCCTCGCCCATGCGGTGCTGCCGATCGGCGGCAAGGGGCACTCGGATTGGGGCTACGCCCTGATCCCGGTCGCCGGCCCGGCGATCGGTGCGGTGCTCGCGGCGCTCGCGATCCTGCTGATCGGCGTCTGACGGCCGGCGCCTATTCCACCGTCACCGATTTGGCGAGGTTTCTCGGCTGGTCGACGTCCTTACCCATGACGACGGCGGTGTGGTAGGCGACGAGCTGGATCGGCACCGCGTAGACGATCGGCGCCACCGTCGGGTCGAGGTCGGGCATCGTCACCGTGGCCAGGGTGTCGAGCCCGTGCTCGGCCGCGCCCTTGGCGTCGCCGATCAGCACGATGCGCCCGCCGCGGGCGGCGACTTCCTGCATGTTCGACACGGTCTTCTCGAACACCGCGTCGTGGGGGGCGATCACGATCACCGGCACGCTCTCGTCGATCAGGGCGATCGGCCCGTGCTTGAGCTCGCCCGCCGCATAGCCTTCGGCATGGATGTAGCTGATCTCCTTCAGCTTCAACGCGCCCTCCATCGCCATCGGGTAGCTCGTCCCGCGGCCGAGGTAGAGCACGTCGCGCGCCTTGGCGATCTCGCGGGCCAGCCCCTCGATCTCGCTCTCGCGGGCGAGCGCGTCGGCCATCAGGCCGGGCACGGTGATCAGCGCGTCGACGAGGCGGCGCTCCTCGGCCGCATCGATGGTGCCGCGCGCGCGCCCCGCGGCGATGGCCAGGCACAGCAGCACCGTGAGCTGGCACGAGAACGCCTTGGTCGAGGCCACGCCGATCTCGGGGCCGGCGAGCGTCGGCAGCACCACGGAGGATTCCCGCGCGATGGTCGAGGTCGGCACGTTGACGACGCAGACGCTGTGCTGGCCCTGGGACTTCGCGTAGCGCAGGGAGGCCAGGGTGTCGGCGGTCTCGCCCGATTGCGAGATGACGAGGGTCAGCCCGTCCCGCTCCAGCGGCGCCTCGCGGTAGCGCGCCTCGGAGGCCACGTCGATCTCGACCGGCAGCCGCGCGATCTGCTCGAACCAGTAGCGGGCGACGAGCCCGGCATAGAAGGCGGTGCCGCAGGCGGTGATGTTGAGGCGGGACAGCTTGGAGAAGTCGAACGGCAGCGGCTCGGGCAGCGCGACGCGGCCCTGGGCGAGGTCGACGTAGTGGGAGAGCGTGCGGCCGACGACTTCCGGCTGCTCGTGAATCTCCTTGGCCATGAAGTGGCGATGGTTGCCCTTGTCGATCCGGTAGGCCTGGGTCGCGATGGTCTGGCGCGGGCGCTGGACCACCGTGCCGTGGATGTCGCGGATCTCGGCGCCGGCGCGCGACAGGATCGCCCAGTCGCCCTCCTCCAGGTAGGTGAGCGCGTCGGTGAACGGCGCCAGCGCCAGCGCGTCCGAGCCGAGATAGGTCTCGCCCTGGCCGAAGCCGATGGCGAGCGGCGCGCCGTGGCGGGCGCCGATCAGCAGGTCGTCGTGACCGGAGAACAGGAAGCCGAGCGCGAAGGCGCCGCGCAGGCGCGGCAGGCAGGCGGCGACCGCCTCGACCGGCCCGAGGCCCTGGTCCATGGCGTGGCTGACGAGCTGGGCCACCACCTCGGTGTCGGTCTCGCTCTCGAAGCGGACGCCCGTGGCCTCGAGCTCCTGCTTGAGCGCGCGGAAGTTCTCGATGATGCCGTTGTGCACGACCGCGAGCCGCGCGGTGGCGTGGGGGTGGGCGTTGGTCTCGTTCGGCCGCCCGTGCGTCGCCCAGCGGGTGTGGCCGATGCCGATCGCGCCCGCCAGCGGCTCCTCGCGCAGGCGCGCCTCGAGGTTGACGAGCTTGCCCGACGCCCGCCTGCGCGCCAGGCGGCCCTGCTCCAGCGTGGCGATGCCGGCCGAGTCGTAGCCGCGGTATTCCAGGCGCCGCAACGCCTCGATCAGCGGACCGGCCACTGCCCCGTTACCGACGATGCCGACGATGCCGCACATGCTGGGTTGTCTTTCGTATCGCCCGGTGGACCGGCGGCTTGTACCGGATCGGCGCGGCGCGAGGCCAGCCCTCGGTGGCTACGCAGGGCGGGCATCAGGAATCGGGCCAGTGCCAGCCGAGAGATGAGGGACCGGCGCGGCGTTTTGAAGAGGATCAGGATTTCCCCGCGCGCGCCGCCTTCTCCGCCCGCAACGCCGCCCGCTTCGTCTCGGCCCAGCCCGGCTTCGTCGCCTGGCGCCCGCGGGCGACGGCGAGCGCCCCGTCGGGCACGTCGTCGGTGATCACCGAGCCGGAGGCGACGAAGGCGCCGGCCCCGACCGTGACGGGGGCGACGAGGGCCGAGTTCGATCCGATGAAGGCGCCCGCCCCGATCGTGGTGCGGTGCTTCGAGACCCCGTCGTAGTTGCAGGTGATGGTGCCGGCGCCGACGTTGGCGCGGGCGCCGACCTCGGCGTCGCCGAGATAGGTCAGGTGCGCGGCCTTGGCGCCCGGCCCGAGGCGGGCGTTCTTCAGCTCCACGAAGTTGCCGATGGTGGCGCCGGCCTCCAGAACCGCGCCGCCGCGCAGGCGGGCGAACGGGCCGACGCTGGCGCCGGCCTCCAGGCGCACGTCCTTCAGGTGCGAGAAGGCGTGGATCACGCAAGCGTCGTCGACGCGGACGCCGGTGTCGAACACCACGTTGGGCTCGACCAGCACGTCGCGCCCGAGGATCGTGTCGTGGCTCAGGAACACCGTCTCGGGGGCGACGAGCGTCGCGCCGCCGAGCTGGGCGCTGCGGCGCAGGCGCGCCTGGATCGCGGCCTCGGCGACGCCGAGCTGCACCCGGTCGTTGACCCCTTGCGCCTCCGCCTCCGTCACCGGCACCACCGCGACGGAGAGACCGTCGCCGATCGCCAGCGCCACCGCGTCGGGCAGGTAGTACTCGCCGGCGGCGTTGTCGTTGCCGATCCGCTCGAGCAGCGCCAGCGCGTGGGCGCCCGACAGCGCCATCAGGCCGGCATTGCACAGGCGCACCGCGCGCTCCTTAGGCGTGGCGTCCTTCTCCTCGCGGATCGCGACCACGCGGGTGCCCTCGGTGAGCACCCGGCCGTAGCCGGCGGGCGCCTCGGTCTCGAAGGCCAGCACCGCCACCGCCGCGCCCTCGGCCAGGGGCGCCCGCAGCCGCGCCAGGGTCTCGCCGGTGATCAGCGGCGTGTCGCCGAACGCCACGATGACGTCGTCGCCCTCCCCGCCCTCGCCGTTGCTCAGGACCGCCCGCGCCGCGAGCACCGCATGCGCGGTGCCGAGGCGCTCGACCTGCGGGAAGACCTCGGAGCCCGGCGCCAGAGCCTCGATCTCGCGGGCGACGTCCGCGCGGCCGGGCTCGGCCACCACGGCGATGCGCGCGGCGCCGGCCGCCTGCACCGCGGCGAGCACGTGGCCGAGCATGCTCCGCCCGGCGAGGCGGTGGAGCACCTTCGGCAGGTCGGAGCGCATCCGCGTGCCCTTGCCCGCGGCGAGCACGATCGCGGTGAGGCTTCGCCGTACGGGGGCCGGTGTCGTCATCGCGTTCAGGTTCCCGGGGACGCTCGCTGGTGCCGACCGCCCTGATCGGCGGCGACGGGATGAGGGGGACCGGATTAGCCGATCGCGCCCGTCCGGCAAAACGGCGCGTCCCGCGCGCATCGTCCGGCCCGCAAGCGCGGCCTCGATCACACAGGGGACGGAATTCGCCATCGTCGGCCGACCTTAACCGAGGGTTCAGGTGCCGGGATGGTACGAGGGGCCGATTGTTGCGAACCGTTTCCAAGGTCTCGCTGTTTCCGATCCTATCGCCGACCCACCCGAACGAAGGGGCACGACGCTGCCGACCGATCCGCGCTCCGACGCCATCCGTGACCCCGTCTCGCGAGACCGTACCCGCCGCGACGTCGTGCGCCTGTCGGCCGTCGCTGCGGTCCTGGCCGGCGCCGGGTTCCGACCCGTTCCGGCCGCCGCGGAGGACGCCCCCGCCCTGCCCGGCGCCGGCGCACCCTTCGACGCGTCGACCGTGCCCGCCCTCGCCCGCGCGCTGGCCAAGGCCGCCTACGCCGCCCCCCGCACCGACGACCTCCCGGCCAGCCTCAAGGGCCTCAGCCGCGAGGAGTACGGCGCCATCCGCACCAAGCCCGCCGCCGCGATCTGGGCCGGCGACGACCTCGGCTTCACGATCGAGCCGCTGCATCGCGGCGCGATCTTCACCGGCCGCGTCGCGCTGTTCCTGGTCGAGGACGGCCGCATCCGGCCGATCGCCTACGATCCGGCGAGCTTCGACACCGGTGGCTTCGCACTTCCGGAATTCTCGGAGGATCCGGGCTTCTCCGGCTTCCGCCTGCGCGCCCGCTTCCCCGACGGCCCCGACCTGTCGGACTTCGCGGTGTTCCAGGGCGCCTCGTTCTTCCGCCTCGTCGCCAAGGGCCAGGGCTTCGGCATCAACGCCCGCGCGCTGACGCTGCGCCCGGCCGACGCCCGCGGCGAGGAGTTCCCGATCTTCCGCGCGGTGTTCATCGAGCGCCCGGCCGACGGCGCCCTCGTGCTCCACGCCCTGATCGATTCCGATTCCGCCTCCGGCGCCCTGCGGATGGTGCTGCGGCCCGGCACCGAGGCCTCGACCACCGAGGTCGAGACCACGATCTTCGCCCGCAAGGCGATCGATCACCTGGGCCTGGGCGGCATGCAGGCGAGCTACTTGTTCGGCTCCGAGGATCGCCGCCGCGTCGACGACGCGCGCGCCGCCGCCTTCTCGGCCGCCGGCCTGCAGATCCGCAACGGCGCCGGCGAGGCGATCTGGCGCCCGGTTCACAACCCCGACGCGCTGCAGATCTCGTCCTTCGTCGACGAGAACCCGAAGGGCTTCGGGCTGATGCAGCGGGCGCGGACCTACGAGGACTTCGAGGACGACGTGCAGCACTGGGAGTGGCGGCCCTCGCTCTGGCTGGAGCCGGCCGATGCCTGGGCGGGCGGCGCGGTGACGCTGATCGAGATCCCGAGCGATTCCGAATTCAACGAGAACGTGCTGGCCTACTGGCGGCCGAAGGAGCCCGTCGTCGCCGGCTCCGAGACCACCTTCCGCTACCGCCAGCACTGGTGCTGGCAGCCGCCCGCCGCGCCGCTGGCCACCGTGACCGGCACCCGCAGCGGGCGCGGAAGCGCGGGCGCGCGCCGCCTGTTCCTGGTCGACTTCACCGGGGACGGGCTGTTCTCCGAGGGCGGCCTCGACATCGCCCTGGCGGCGGCCCCGGGCAGCATCGCGCGCCAGCAGTTTTTCAGCTACCCGGAGCGCAGGACCGTCCGGGTCGCCTTCGAGCTCGATCCCGGCAGCGAGCGCGCGAGCGAGCTGCGCCTCGCCCTGGTGCGGGGCGGCCGGGCGGTGACCGAAACCTGGCTCTATCGCTGGACGCCGTAGAAGGCAGCGGCGTTCGAGGGACCGCCGGGCCGCATCGGCCGGCCCCGCGAGGCTCCGAAGACGAGGATGGATCAAAGGCCGTGCGCATGGACGATTTCGCCGCCCTCCCCGCGACCGCACGGCGCGACGCCCCGTCGGGCCACCCGGGCGAGCGGTCGTTCCCCGACGCCCTGCCGCCGAAATCGCCCCTGGCGATGCCGGTGCAGAGCCTGTCCGCCTGGGACCCGGCGCTCGGGCATGCGCCGTCGCGGCACCGGGCCCGTCCTCACGCGTCCCGCCTCCTCGTCTTCGGCGGCGCGGTCGCGCTCACCGCCTATGGCGGCTGGCAGATGTACGAGACCGTGTCGGTCTCGGGCTCGCCGACGGCGCTGCAGTACGTGCTGGTCGCGCTGTTCCTCCTGACCTTCTCGTGGATCGCGCTGGCCTTCACGAGCGCGATCCTCGGCTTCGCCGTGCTGCTGCGCCGCCCGCGCCTGCCGCCGGTGCCGGCGGCCCTCGCCACCCGCACCGCCATCCTGATGCCGGTCTACAACGAGGGCACGGCCCGCACCTTCGCGGCGATCGAGGCGATGCGCGAGGCGGTCGACGCCACCGGCCTCGGCACGGCCTTCGACTGGTTCGTGCTGTCGGATTCGACGCAAGCCGACGCCTGGATCGCCGAGGAGCGCGCCTTCCTGGCCTTGCGCGAAGCGCTCGGCCCCGACGCCCGCCTGTACTACCGCCACCGCCGGAGGAACCATCACCGCAAGGCCGGCAACATCGGCGACTTCGTCACCCGCTGGGGCGGGGCCTACGACCACATGCTGGTCCTCGACGCCGACAGCCTGATGACCGGCGACAGCGTCGTCCGGCTCGCCGGCGCGATGGAGGCGGACGCGGATGCCGGCATCATCCAGACGCTGCCGCTCATCATCAACCGCAACACGCTGTTCGCCCGGGTGACCCAGTTCGCCGCCCGCATCTACGGCCCGGTGATCGCCACCGGCCTCGGCCACTGGTCGGGGCGCGACGGCAACTACTGGGGCCACAACGCGATCATCCGCACGAAGGCCTTCGCCGCCGCCTGCGGCCTGCCGGACCTTCCCGGGAAACCGCCCTTCGGCGGGCACGTGCTCAGCCACGACTTCGTGGAGGCCGCCCTGATCCGCCGCGCCGGCTGGGCGGTGTACATGCTGCCGACGCTGCCGGGCTCCTACGAGGAGAGCCCGCCCTCGCTGATCGACGTGGCGGTCCGCGACCGGCGCTGGGCGCAGGGCAACCTCCAGCACGCGCGGATCATCGGGGCGGCGGGGCTGAAGGCGGCCTCGCGCCAGCACTTCGCCACCGGCATCGCCGGCTACGCCGCCTCGCCGTTCTGGCTGTGCCAGCTCGTGGTCGGCATCGCGCTGGTGCTGCAGACGGCCTACGTGAAGCCCGAATACTTCACCACCGAGTTCGGCCTCTACCCGGTCTTCCCGCGCTTCGATCCGGTGCGCGCGCTGCAGCTCTTCGGGCTGACCATGGGCATCCTGCTGGCCCCGAAGTTTTTGGGTCTTCTCCTCGCGCTGATCGACGGCCCGGTGCGTCGGGCCTGCGGCGGCGCGGGCCGGCTGGTCGCGTCCTGCCTCATCGAGATCCTGCTCTCGGCGCTGATCGCGCCGATCGCGATGGTGATCCAGTCGGGCTCGGTGTTCAGCATCCTCGCCGGGCGCGACACCGGCTGGAACCCGCAACGGCGCGACGACGGCTCGATCCCGCTCGGCGACATCGTCCGCCGCCACCGCTGGCACACGGTGCTGGGGCTGGTCTCGGGGATCGCCGCCTTCGCCATCGCCACCTCGCTGTTCCTCTGGATGGCGCCGACCATCCTCGGCCTCGTCCTCGCGATCCCGATCTCCTGGGCGAGCGGGCAGCTGGCGCTCGGCCTCGCCCTGAAGCGGCGCGGCCTGCTGATGACGCCGGAGGAGCGCGACCCGCCGCCGATCGCCACCCGCGCCGGCGCGCTCGCCGCCCGCAACCAGGCCCGCGGCCTCGACGAGGCCGACGCGCTCGCGGCGCTCCACGCCGACCCGGCCCTGGCGGACGCCCACACCCGCATGCTGCCGAGCGCCGAGCCGCGCCCCCGCGGCCGGGTCGACATCGACCACACCCTCGCTCAAGCCAAGGTCGTCGAGGCCGAGACCCTCGACGAGGCCCGCACCTGGCTCAGCTCCAAGGAGCGCATGGCCCTTCTCCACGACCGCGCCCTGCTCGACCGCCTCGTGCGCCTCGCCCCCTGACCCGATTTTCCCGATGTCCGGCGGCCCCGAACTCCGCTACAACCCGATCCGCCGGAAGGGTGGCCGAGTGGTTTAAGGCAGCGGTCTTGAAAACCGCCGTGGGGGCAACTCCACCGTGGGTTCGAATCCCACCTCTTCCGCCAGCATTCCCCTAGGTGGCTGATGCGCCACGAAATGCACCGAAATCAACGGCTTACGTCTGGGCGACTGCTACACACAAGTGTACGCAGGAGGCATGAAGGACGTGGGTCGGCACACATACCTTGCGCGTCGTAAGGGCACGGCGAACTGGCAATTCCGGGCAAGGGTCCCGCTCGATCTCGTTGCCCATTTCGGCAAGCGGGAGGTCACTAAGAGCCTCGGGACCGCCGATCTGGCGGAAGCGAAACGCCGAGTACGGGACGAGGCGGACGCCTTCGACAAGCAATGCCGGGCTGTCCGTGATCGGGCGGCATCTAACGTCTGCGATACGATCGGGAGCGTCGCCCTGACCTCGCTCAGCGAGGCTGCCATCAAGCAAATGGCGCTGGCGTGGTTCGAAACCCTGGCTGCCGAGGGAGAGCGGCGGCACGAGATGGTGTTGCCGCTTGATCGGGATGAAGCGCTGATCAATCTGGATCAGGAAGAGGGCGCGCTGCACGATCCGAACGACCTGGGCCTTGATGCGTCCTATCAAAGCGCGATCCAGCTCCTTCGGGCCAATGACGTTCGTTTGCTCCGGCGCCAGCTCAACCCGATCCGCGCCGCCGGATCGCCGTTGCCGTTTGTGGTCGCCAGAGAGGATGCCGCTTCGGCTCAGTTCCGCCAGCTCTTGGCCCTGCTGCGCAGAGGCCGGCTGGAGGGCATCCATCGAAATAGAGCGCGGCTTTCAGGCGATTACCAGGATAAGGTGTTCGATCCGGTGTTCCGGCCGCGTGCCGAGCCGAACGGCAAGACGCTGGCCCAGGTCATAACGGCGTTTCGCGCTGAACCCGAACGGGCCGGGCAGATCACCAAGCTCCAGCAGACCTACGCGTCTGTGTTCCGCCTTGCGAGCGAGATGTTCGGTACAGATCGACTAGTCCGTGAGATCGGTCGAGAGGAGTGCAAAGTATTCAGGTCGATGGTTCAGTCGCTTCCACCGAATGCAACGAAGCTGTTTCCGAAAAAGTCCCTTGTCGATGTCGCCAAGCTGGCGACGCCAGATACCGATCGACTGCGTCCAGCGACCGTCAACCACTACCTAGACGCCCTGGCGACCCTCTTCAACTATGCGGAAGGTGAGGGTTGGATCACCCAAAACCCAGCAAAGCGGCTCGCAATGAAAGGCGTCAAGAAGCGCCACCGACGTGATCCGTTCACGGCCGCGGAGCTGATCAAGATTTTTCAAGCGCCCCTCTTCACCGGGTGCCTAGACGACCAGAACGGGTACGCGAAGCCCGGACCGGACCGGCCGCGGCGGGGGCGGTTCTGGATCCCTTTGGTTGGGCTCTACACCGGAATGAGGCAGGGCGAAATTGCGCAGCTCCGCACCGACGACGTGCGCCTGTTCCAAGGTGTGCTTTGCATTTTTATCGTGGCAGACGGTGACGACGTAGACGAGGCCGACCGCAAACGGGTTAAAACCGAGGCGGGGGAGCGCTACGTCCCTATCCATCCTACGCTTGAGCAGATTGGTTTCGCTTTGCACGTCGAGCGGATGCGGAAGGCTGGCGCCGAGCGTTTATTTCCCGATATCGTGCGCGGGGCTGACGGCTATTTTAGCCCCTTCTCAAAATGGTTTGGGCGTTTCCTCACGGAAATTGGCGTCAAACGGGATCGCAACGCGTTTCATTCGTTCCGACACTCCTTCCGGGACGCGATGCGAGAGGCCGCCGTGCCACTGGACGTGGTGACGGCACTGGGCGGATGGGTACGAGGCGGCCTCGAAGAGCACTACGGCAGTGGTCGGATCACTGCGCCCGTTCTTCAGCAGCACATGCAACGCATCTGCTACGAAGGGCTCGATCTTTCACACCTTACAGACGCTCATCGCGGTCTGTAGAAGCATGAGCTACCCTGCGATCAACGCAACCGGTTTCACTCACGGTGCGTGGCGCGGCCTACTAATTCGGTGAGATCGACTGCGAGCGCGTTTGCAATGCGGTCCAAGATCAGGATCGTCGGATTGCGTTTCCCGCTCTCGACACCACTGAGATAGGTCTGATGCACCGATGCTCGCGCTGCCAATTCCTCTTGCGACAAGCCGCGGCTGCGCCTGATCCGCTGGACGTTGAGCCCCACCCTTTGCCGTGCGTCCATGCTGCGGATGGAAGCGAGCTTGGCCGCGATCCCTCCATAGACTATGAGTAATAAACGGTGTGGACAGCACCGATTGGAGGGCAGCCGTTAATGGGTAGGAAGTGGCTCACAACCGCAGCCGTTTTATGCGGGCTGCCGCTTTGGGCAGCGCAGCCGGTCGCAGCAAAAACTCCGATCTACCGTTGCGACACGATGAAGAAGCGTATCAGTGACCGGCTTGTTGACACCGATATGTTCGCCCGCCCGATTTACACCCGCCAAGACGAGAACTTCTTCGAGGTGAGCAGCATCGTCGGCATTGAAATCCTGGTTCGATGCAACAATGGCCGGTTCACGAACTTCGATGCGCGCCTTCGGCAAAGTGGAAACGGAGGGAGCATCGACGCCATCAACCGACAGCGGTGGATGGTCCTCTACGCCGCACTCGCACGTGCCTTCGACCCCGAGATGCGCGGCGTCGAGATCGTGTCCAAGACGGACAAGATGGTCGCTGACGCAACTTCCGAGTTCAAGGCGAAGAAGGACGGTGGCGTGAAGGACCCCAAAGGCTATGCAGCCCGGGCGTTTGGCCGCTATGGCATCTCATCCGAGATCGAAGAGGGGCGCATCGCCCTTTCCGCATGGCTCGCTGACGACGAGTAGGGCTCCAGCCCGCCCAGTAGTACTCACGCGCCCCCTGCGATGCACAATAGTGTGGGAGGGGATGGTGACGGTTGATGCAGCTCTGCGGCTAATGCAACCGGTTCCATTGGACATATGCGTAGCACCGAGGCGCAGCCGCATCTCGCGATGTTAGGATGATACCTTAGCCCGGACTTTGATGGCCCCGCCATCGCAGGGCGGCAGATCAATCCCTTGGCCCTCAAGAGCTGTCTGGATCTTCGTCAGGTTCGCTGTAAGCACGTGCTGCGGAACCCCATCAACGGCCTCCATTCGTTTGATGGTCGCTGCCGAAACGTCAGACGCCTCCGCCAACTCTTTCACGGACCACCGCAGGAAGCCGCGGGCCATGCGCATCTGGGCACCCGTCACCATAGCATCAGCCTGATCATTTTTGGGTCTGTCGTGAGCCAATCTGGTTGACGACATGATAGATATGAGCCATATTAGCTCATCGTCGCTTCGAAAGGAAGCGTTGATGACAAGCACTGGCTCGATGTCCCTCTCTTCCCACCTGACCTACATCGACCGCAGCGAGGCTTTCCGGGCTCGGGTCCGCGCTGGCACCCGTGCTCCGGCCCCGGTCCGCAACGACCGCATCGTCTCCTGGGGCGGCACGATGGGCCAGCGGTGGAATGCGACCATCAAGGCGGCTGGCGTCTCGATCCCCGAGGGCACCGTCGTCCTCGCGGTTCGCCTGAACGAGCACGGCCAGCGCAACGTCGTCCTGGTCGAGGCCTACGAGGGCGACCAGGCCGCGTTCGCCTCCTTCCCCCGGCTGGGCCACATGCTCGGCGCTACCGAAATCCAGATCTGCGGCGCGGGCGGCACGATGATGGAGCGCGGCCGGATCGCTCGCGAGCTGGGGCGGCACACCCGCACCGATCGCACCACCCTTCTGACCCGCCCGCTCGTCGTTGCCGGAGCCTTCGACCGGCGAGCCATCATGGCGACCGCCTGTGCTGCCGCGAAGGCCCGTCAGGCTCGGACTGGCGAGACCTGGGGCGCCTGCCTATCGGTCGCCCTCTCCGGCACCTGGGCTCTCGCCAAGTCCGCCCGCTTTGCTACCTCTCACTAAAGGAACGCTATGATCGATACGGCCCCCTTCCCCGTCCCGCAGTTCGAGGGTGCCCGCGCAAGCCGCGATTACGCCCAAAGGGCCGCTCAGCAGTACCGCTGCACGGTCCGGCGCATCCTGGATGGGGGCGCCCGCAGCTCCGGTGACATCGCCGCGGAGCTGAACCAAGTGGCCGGGCCCTTGCCAGCCGGCCGATCGTGGGACGCGGGTAGCGTCGGGCGCCTCCTCAAGCGGCTCGGGATAGACCGGGGCGAGTGGCTGGAGCGGGATGCGGAGGCAGTTCGGGAGCCTATCGAGGGGTTCTGGCAGCAAGGCATCCGCACGGCCCCGCAGCTTGCCATCGCCCTCACTCGATCCGCGGTCCCCTGCCGCGGTGGTCAATGGACGGCTGCGAGGGTCGCCACGCTACTCAAGCGGCTCGCAGGTGATTGGATGACAGAGCGCAATCCCCGCCTTCAGCGAGGGGACAGCGTGCCGCTGGTGACCACTCTGCCAAGCGTCGCCAAGCTGATAGCCTCGATCGAAGCGCCGAAGGTGTCCACAACAGTCGAGGCCCCTGCCCCCCTGGACGCGGAACCTCGGGAGGCGTCTCGCCGCCGCCGGGCGATCCGGGCCTGAGAAGCGTCCACGCAACAGCATTGCCACCACAGGAGAGACAGATGGCCCCGCGCATCCCTACCGCCGAACAGCTTGCGCAAGTACGTGAGGACCTTGCCCTTGATATCGGGGGCACAGGCGACTGGCGATCCAGAGTGCAGGATGAATATCCGGACGACAGGCGGAGCGGCGAAGCGGCCGATATGCTCAGCAAGCTGGAAGCATCAGTGGCCGACATCCCCGATGAACTGATCGCCCGATATGACGCTCTGTGGACGAACGAGGACCACGAAGACCATTTGCACGAGATGACCGAGGATTGGAGCCAGGGAACGCGAGCAGTCGGCTTTGGGGCCGCGCCGTCCAGTGCCCAGAAGATGGTTGAGAAGTTCGTTGAGGAGTGGGAGGCTAAGCTGGCACCGCCGCAGGCACCCGAACCGAAGCCGCGCCGCCGCGCTATCAAAAGCTGATGGCCCCCATCATGCTCCCCCTCGCCTTCGCGGCGCTGGCCTCGATCATGGTGCCGGCCGCCGCGGTCGCATCCCCAAGGTGTCGAAGGTCTACGGGGCGGACGGCCGCCGCGTGGCGGTGATCAAGCGGACCGCGTTCGGGACCAAGGTCTACGGCTCGAACGGCCGGCGGGTCGCCACGATCAATGGTAGGTAGCTGGCCTCTCAGAGAACCACGTTCTGGTCACACAGCCCTTCAGCCTCGGTCGCGTTTTTGGCGCTGAGGGGGGTGGTATGCTGACCGTCCGAAGCCCTGGCCGTACGGTCCGACCCCAGTGCGGTCTTCGCTTCCGCCTCAGTGGCGTAGGGCCTGCTCACGCTCCATTTGAAAGGCCCCTCGCCGGGCTTGGCTTTCGCCCGGAAGCCGTAAAACCACTGCATCACAGGCACCTATCTGTTCCAGCGCCGAAGCACGTTGTCGTGCGGGCCGACATCAACCGCCACATACAGGTCGTCGGCTTCCTTCCGAAGCAAGACGCAGTCGCCGCGGTCGTGTCCTTCGAGGTGCACGATCACGGAGGCCTTGGGGGTTGGCAGCATGATTATGCGGGGCACCGTCGTGCAAGGGCCAGAACCATGCGTTAGCAGACGCGCGACCCGTTGCATGAGGAGAGCGGCTTGTTTCGAGATTGGATGGCCGACGAGAGGCGGTGGCGGACCTACGCCAGCGTACAGCTCCTCAAGCTCCAGGAGCATCTTACTGACGTAGCTGCTGCCGTCGCGGCCGGGGTGTTCCTGCTACTGCTCTCACACTACCAGCACGAGCTAGCTACAGGCTTGGCTTTCGCTCTCTTGCTCGGGTTTATGGCCCAGGCACGTAGTCGCGTGAAGGATCGAGAAGCGGTCCAGGAGCTACTTCGGCGGATGGATGATGAGGCCCGCTCAGGCTGAGTTAGCGTCATGCCGATGGGGCCAAAATTGAAGAAGGCCCCGCCTTGAGGGGCGAGGCCTTCAGACACTGTAGGGGTTTGCGATCACCATCTACAGCGGCCCGCGAGCGGGACTTAATTGCCGGTGCTACCGGCGACCCGCTTGATATGGCGCGGCGTACGCGGACCGTCAACCGAGCCCCAAGCCGCTCCGTACGCACTGCTGAACCTGCGCGAACAGTTCCGGCTCCAACACGCGAACATCGTAAACGCGCTGGCCGCCTTCCCACCTCTCGAACAACAGCCGCAGTCGATGGAAAGCGACCGTCAAGACGATGTCGCCCTTCAACCACATCACCTCTGCCTCGTAAGGATGAGGTAGCAGCGGATCGGGTCGGATCTCCAGATGATGAGCCATGAACTTATGCGGCCTTCTCGTGCTCAGAGGCACGATCGTGCACATCAACGGGCGGCCCGGTATCTCGGGCGAGAGAACAACTGCCGGACGGCGCTTGCCTATTTCAGGGTCCCGAAAGCCGTGAGTTAGGTCAACCCGGACGATCGTACCGGGTTGAGGGTGTGCAACGACCGTCAAACTGCGACCTCATGTGTCAGGCGCGGAACTTAGATCTCAGTGCCGCGCGTTTAGCATACCATTGTCCACATCAGTCCCGCCTTTCGACCAAGCGTCAACACCACGGCGCAGGCTTACAGCTTTCGAGAAACGGCTAGGCAGGTAGGCGCGCCACCAGATTGCGAACGGTGGTCGCGTACCAGGCGCCGCCGCGGGCAGTGCGGATGCCGCGGGCGTTCAGTGCCTCCGCGATCCCGGTCAGACTGGACACCCCGCTGCGCCGGATCGCCTCCACAATCGGTAGGACGTTCGCCGCGAAGGTGTCGGCCACCCGAGCGTTCGCCTGGGCACCGAGCTGCTGCGCCTCCCCCAGGTTCGTGGGGTTGCCCAGCTTGGTGATCGGCTTGCCTAGCTTGGTGACGCCCCGTGCCTTCAGGCCGGCGAGGGCATCGCGGGTCCGCCGGCTGATCATGCGGCGCTCTTGCTCGGCTAGGGCCGCATACACGTGCAGCATGAAAGGGTCGGCGTTCGCCCCCAGCTCGGTGACGATGAAGGGGACGCGCTGGGCCATGAGCCCGGCGATGAACGCAACATCTCGGGACAGCCGATCGAGCTTCGACACCAGGACCGGGCAGCGGAGCCGCTTCGCTACGGCGAGGGCCTTCCCCAGGACCGGCCGGCGCTCCAGGGCGTCCGACCCCTTGCCGGTCTCCACTTCCTCGAACACCTCGACCACGTCGAAGCCCTGGACCTCCGCAAAGGCGCGGATCGCCTCCCGCTGCGCCTCGATCCCGAGCCCGGACTTGCCCTGGGCACCAGTCGAAACTCGGACGTAGGCGACGGCGATGGTGGTCATGAAGTGCTCCCGGCGGGGTGCCCTGTAAGTTCAATATGACCGTTTAGGGTTTACATGCAAGCAAAAAATGTACACAAGGGCTATTGCATCCGGTTGCACTCGGGGAGGGGAGACACAGATGATCAGGAAGGCACGGCCGAGAGGCGATCCCGCTAAGGGTGGAGCCGATACCCGATCGGCAGCGGATGCGCGGGCCGCGGAGCTGGCCCCGATCATGGCCGAGCTGAAGGCGGAGGGTCACACGTCCGTCCGGAAGCTCGCAGAGGCCCTGAGTGTGCGCGGGGTGCCGACAGAGCGCGGCGGACCGTGGCACGCGACAGGGGTGCAAAGGCTGCTCAAACGGATAAAGGCGCTGTCCTAGTGGTCTCAATTTGACGGATGGAACCCATGCCCTGGGTCCGCTTCCGACCCATAGCGGACCTGCCGTCATGCACGCGAAGCGCGTGTCGATCGCATAAGTGGATGTATGGAGCCCTTCAGCCCTCCTTCGGCTTGAAGTCGCCCCATGACAGCGTTTCGGATCGCAGCGACCAGATAACCGACCCTGAAGGTCCGGAGAGCGCCGCCGACAACAGCCCCATCGCCGGGTTCGGGCAGTCGTAGAGCTTCGCGAGCGCGATAGCATCCTCGGGGCTCTCTGCCTCGATATCGCGACCGTCGATCGCGCAGCCCTCGCGACCGTCCAAGAAGCGCAGGACACATTTCAGGCGATAGGTTGGCACGTTAGTCCTCAACGAGATGCTGGTGGAAATCGCCACCATACTCAGCGCTTGTGGCTGCGAGCGTTCCACGTAGCTTGAGTGCTCCTGTCCGATGCATGCGAGCCAGGTAGAGCATACCGTTCGCGAGTGCATGATCCCCTGTGGTGGCCGCGTCAGCGCCGATCGCAGCAAGCTGATCAGCAAACGCATCCTCGGCCTCAGCATCACGGGCCAAGATGCTCATCAGTTTGTAGGCGGTGGCACTCATCGCGGCGAAATAGGGCGAGCGCTCGCGCGAGAGGAGGGGCGGGATATACGGCTAGCCGGAACTGGAGATCCCCACGCAGCAGGCCTCGGTGCTCGCCCCCCCCGGAGGCTTGATGGTGTCCGGCGATTGAGACCTAACGGTCGATACTCATGCCTCGGGTCCGCTTCCGACCCGACACAGACGTACCGACGGCCATTGGCGCTTCCTGAAAGCAGCCATTCTTCGGCCGTCCGGCAACTTCGGCTTGGGGTGGTGAGCGGTCATTGGCTGGACCACCACACGATCCTTTTAACGGCTAACTGCTCCCCGTAGGTCGGGGAAGCGAGCGCTCAAGCATCCCATTTGACTTCCAGGGAATAGCCTGGTGTCAGATCGGCATCCGATAGCCGTAGAACTCGTGGTCCTCGTTGTAACCGCCCTGTCCAGCGCCAAGATCGGCGAAGTCGTGGACGAATTCAATCGCGGTAATCCATTTCACCATCTTGAAGCCCAGCTCGTTCTCGCAGCGCAGGCGCAGCGGCGCACCGTGCAGCACGCTGACCGGAGCACCGTTCATCTCGTAGGCCAGGATGGTCAGCGCGTGGTGCATGTTGTGCATCCGGTGCGCGTCGTAGTAACGCCCCCCTTCGCCACCCTCGGCGAACGAGTAGAACACGGCATAACGGGCCTCGGCACTGGGCTGCACGAGATCAAGGATGTGCTGCATCGGCACGCCGCCCCACTTGGCGACGCCCGACCATCCCTGGATGCAGAAATGCGTGGTGATCTGCTCCTGCTTCGGCATCGCCCTGAGGTCCGCGAGCGAGAACTCCTGTGGTCGATCGACCAGCCCGTCCACCCGCAACCGATAATCCGCAAAATTGCCGGCGACCTGAGCGTCGAACTCGGCGGAGGCGGGCATGGTGCCGTTCGGCCAGAAATACGGCGATATGTCCGCCTCGGTGAGTTCGGACCGTGGGTCCCACCACTCGGCCAGGCCCTTGATCCAGCCGATCATGAACTTACCGACGTGCTGCACCTGCCGCGCGTAGCGGATCGTTACCGGCGAGGCAGCCGCCCAAGCCCCGGCAACCACCGACATCGCCAGCATGAAAGGCAGGAAGCCCGACCACGAGGCGTTCTGCACGCCGGCGAACATGTGGTTGGTATTCTCGCGCAGGCTGGTGACGAACACCATGACGCCGTGCGCCAGGATGAACAGCACGAACCACGAGAAGGACAGGAAGTGAATGGACCGCGCCACCTGCCGGTTCAGCACCCGCCCGGTCCAGCCGAGGCGGTTGGAGATCGCCGGGCTCTGCAGCAGGCCGGTGGCGATGGAGACCGGGGCTGCGATGAACACCGTAGCGAAGTAGGCCAGTTGCTGTAAGGCGTTGTAGCGGGTCCAGCCCTGGTCCACGGGAAAGTCGAGCGACCCGTATTGGATCGCCGTCGAGATCGCGCTTGGGAACACGTCCCAGGTCAGTGGCACCAGGCGACGCCACTGATCGGTGGCGAACAGCATCACGTAGAAGACGACGCCATTCACCGTCCAGAGCATGTTGGTGGAGAAATGCCACCAGCGAGCCAACCCGATGGAGTGGCGCAGCCCTGGAATGCCGAGCCACTTCGGCAGCGTCACGGAGTCGTCTTTGGCGGTCCAGATCCGCCCGGTCGGCACCGGGCGCTGGAAGCGGAACCAGTCCGTGCCTGGCGTGCAATCTCGTTTCCAGTATAGCCGGGGGTGGTCTGCCAGGATTTGGATGCCGGCGCGGATGATGAACATCATGAACAGCATGTTCAG
This sequence comes from Methylobacterium sp. E-025, assembly GCF_022829705.1. Taxonomy (NCBI): domain Bacteria; kingdom Pseudomonadati; phylum Pseudomonadota; class Alphaproteobacteria; order Hyphomicrobiales; family Methylobacteriaceae; genus Methylobacterium; species Methylobacterium sp. E-025. The sequence goes on along the minus strand of NZ_JAKSYR010000052.1, from coordinate 26,422 downwards.
GAAATGCTGTAGCCGCAGCCACCAGGGAAAGCCGGAGTTCACCGAAGGCGCACTCTGCGCGATGCCGGGATGGCGTACGATGAACGCCTTCACGTCCGGATACTCACGCAGGCTCTGTGCAAGGGCGACCACGAGGACGAGAGCGGCGAAGCCGAGTGGCAAGGCCCACAAAGTGCTGACCCAGCGCCGTCCGACGCGGATGCGAGGCACGATGCCTTGCTGCGGCGGCAGCCAATGGCTCAACAGGATGCGATCATCTGCACCACTCAGCTTCGCCGCGAGCGGATCATGGATCGGCACGACATTGGGTGTATCCGTCATCGGCCTGATCCTGTGTGATGCTGGCGCGCCCGCCATGCTCTGCGCGGTGTGTCTGGTCCTCGTTTGGCAATCGGCAGGCTGACAGGATGGTGAGGCATCCAGCAGACCCATCTCGAACTGAAGTCGATGAAGCTGAATGGGTTCCGTAGCCGGTAACAGACCAGGATCACGCTTCCATCCTAGGCCCGGTCCTGCTGCGCGTCCCAATGGTATGTTGCCATCGAGGCAACGAGGGTCTGCCTCGGGTCGTGAGCGGGCGCACCAGCAGCGTCCGCTGTTATGCATGGCTACCCGAGAGCGGACCGGAAGAAATCCACCCTTCTCGGACGTTCAGGGGCGGGTACCAAGGGTCAGATTTCCACCACTACTCGGGAATGTTCGGCTCATCGCCCCACACCGCTGACCCGACGCTGGCTGCTTGCGCGGTAGCAGCAACGCTTGACCCGACGACCGAAGAGCTAATGCTAGCGCTTTCAGTTGACCGGTAAACGAGGCGGTCGCCATCGATCGTACCGACGTAGCGTCCGTCAGGGCCGTGCACCTTGTCGCCGCTGATCCGGCCAACCAGCTTCCCGGACTGGGTGTAGACCTGCGATCCCGACTTCTGAAGCGGTCGGCCGTTCTTCGTATAGAGGCCCATGCCTGTCCCCTTGCGATCCGGAAGCCATCTAGCACGCCTGGCACCCGTGCTTTAACCCACCGTTTACTCTTGCGTGCACACCTGACGACGTGTGCACACGTGCACGGGGCCGCAGGTTCGCATGCGGCTATGCGGGAGAGCGGACATGCGCACCATCGCGCTCATCAATCAGAAGGGCGGCGTCGGGAAGACGACAGTTGCTCTCCACCTTGCCACCGCTTTCCAGGCACAGGGAACGGACGTGCTGGTGCTGGACCTGGACCCGCAGGCATCCGCCGCGGAGTGGCACGACGCACGGGCAGACAAGGTCCCCCACGTGGAGAGCATTCAGCCGGCCCGGCTCGCCAAGGTCGTGGAGCAGGCGGCCGATATCGGCACGGGCATCCTCATCCTGGACACAGCTCCACACGCGGAGAGCACGGCCCTGGAGGCTGCCCGGTGCGCCGATCTGGTGCTGGTGCCGTGTCAGCCCTCGATCATGGACCTCCGGGCGATGCGGAAGACGATCGAGCTGCTGAAACTCGTGAAGGTGCCGGCCTTCGCGATCCTCAACGGCGTCCAGGCGCATGGAACCGTAGCCGATGAAGCGGCCGAGATGATCGAGACCGGGCTAGATCTGCCGGTCTGTCCGGTGCGGCTTGGGGACCGAGTGGCCTACAGCCGATGCTTGATTGGCGGCCAGACTGCGCAGGAGATCGAGCCCGCGGGCAAGGCTGCAGCCGAAATCATACGCTTACACATGTGGGCATGCGAACAACTGCACCTTCCCACAGCATTACACGTGGCCGTGTCCGCGACCGCGAATGCGCACACGTCCGCAGGTGGGATATCCCGCACGTGAACAGTACCACAGGCGAACACGCGCACAGCACAGGAGCACAGGACACCATGACGAACCGCTTCCAAGCTGGGCTCGCCAGCATCAAGAGCAACAGCGGCAAGGCCCCCGCGACGGCGCCGGATGAAGCCGAGCTTCCTGCCGTAATTCCGATGGCAGGGACTGCCCCTAGCCGGAAGGGCAAAGTGGTGATCAGCGCCTACTTCGATCCAGCCGTGCGGCAGCAGCTCGCGATCATGGCGATTAAGCAGGACCGGTCACAGGCAGCCCTTCTCGCCGACGCTCTCAACCTGCTGTTTGAACGGCACGGAGAGGCACCGATCGCTAAAGCGTAATGAGGAGACGGGGCATCTGCACGCCAGTGCAACCGGTTTCACTGAAGCGAAGCCCCCCCTGTCCCCCTGTCCCCCCCTGGCGCTGATCGCGGTGACCACCGCCCTCGACTTGGTCCCCTGATAGGCGCACCGGCAGGCCGGAGGTCTGCTTTCCCCCAGCGCGGACGTTGCTGGCGGGTTCCATCCGTTAGATTTTGACCACTAGGAGCGCCCGCCATGCGCATCCTATCCTTCTCATCCTTACTGCAGCCGAAGCGATCGGATCACAAGAGGGTTCTGTGAAGGAACGTCAGATCTCTGAAGCCGACGCGTTAGTGCTGTGCAAGCGCGCCGAGGGGCACTTTTTCGACCGCAAGGCGGCGGCGATCTCAGGCCAGAAGTTGCAGAAGATCGTAGTGGCCTTGGCCAACGCTGATGGCGGCGAAGTCGTCGTGGGGATCGCTGACGACAAGGACGAGCCCGATCCCACGAAGCGATGGGGCGGTTTCCAGACGGTCGAGGACTTCAACGGTTTCTTGCAAGCCATCCACACGCTCAACCCGTCCGTCGATGCGCGGTACGAGTTCCTGAAGCACGATACCAAGGGCACCGTCGCGCTGCACATCTTCGTGGAGCGGAGTGCCGACGTGAATAAAACGTCCGATGGCAAGGTCTACCAGCGGTCCGGGGCACAGTCCCTGCCGCTGTCGGCGGATCAGATCACGGAGTTGGGCTTCGCCAAGGGCGCTCGCTCCTACGAGAACATGAAGCTCCCGGATCTCACTCCCGAGCAGATCGCGGATGCGCACGAGCTGGCGTCCTTCCTGGCCGACTACTCCCCATCGACCGATCCGCTGGACTATGCCGTCAATCAGCACCTCGTGGACAGCAAGGAGTGGACGCCGCTGGTCGCAGGCATCCTGCTATTCGGCGACAACCCGTCCGCCATGCTGCCTCGGAAGTGCGGGGTCCGGATCTCCCGCTATGAGACCCGCGAGGACGATCCGGAGCGCGCTCACCTTAAGGAGAGCTACTACATCGAAGGTCCGGCCTACCAACTAATTCATGCAGCAGTGAACAAGATCACTTCGATCCTATCCAACATTTCCATGTGGGGCAGCCAGGGATCGGAGCAAAAGGGCTATCCGCCGGAGGCTATCTGGGAGGTCTTCGTCAACGCAATCATCCACCGGGATTATTCGATCTCGGACGATGTGCATGTAACGATATTCAACGACCGCATCGAGATCTCAAGCCCCGGTAAACTTCCCGGATACGTCCGGGTGGATAACATCTTGGATGCCCGCTTCTCGCGGAACTCGAAAATGGTGCGATGCCTCAACCGCTACAGCGACGCGCCGAATAAGGACATGGGCGAGGGCCTGAACACGGCGTTCCAGAAGATGAAGGAGTGGAAGCTGAAGCCGCCCATCATCGAAGAGGACGGCAACTACATCAAGGTGACGATCCGGCACGCTCCGCTAGCCCTGCCGACAGAGGCAATCATGACGTTCCTGGAGGATCACGCCGAGATTACGAACGCCCAGGCGCGGCAGTTGACCGGGATCAAGTCGGAGAACGCGGTCAAGAAAGAGTTCTACAAGCTGCGGGACCAAGGGATCATCGAGCGTGTCCCGAACCGTGGCGGCGGTCACGCCGCCTGGAGGAAAGTCGGAGCGGCGTGATTGCCGAAGAAATCGCCCTGAAGATGCGTTTTACGGGTGACGGATCTGGCAGTGGTACGCCTGTCAGATCCGTCACCCGCAGGCATGTCAGAAACGGCGCACGATGTAGGATGTGCAGTCGATTAGCACGCATCGGGGATACGACGCAGTAGGACGTAGGGGTTCTGCCAGTTCTGACACCCCTTCGCAGGCCGCGTTCGGGTTGCCGGCCGCGGCGACCAGCATCATACCTTCACTCATGACGACGCCGCCGCCCACTGCTGAAATCATCCCCTTGGTTCTGCCACCGCAGGAGAAGCGGAAGGCCGATGACAAGTACGGGAAAGCCGTGATGGGCCACGGCTTCACCATCCTGCCGAAACTGCTCTTCGAGACGCAGGCGCATCTCAAGATCAGCCCTACCGCTTTCAACGTGCTGCTGCATCTCATCTATCACTGGTGGGACGCCAACGATGCTCCCCGCCCTGCCATTGCAACAGTCGCTCGCCGGATGGGGAAAAGCCCGCGCTCGCTCTTCCGCTACTTTGACGAACTCGAAGCGGCAGGGCTCTTGGAGCGCGTCCACCGGTACAAGGGCAAGAAAAAACAGACCGCCAGCGCCTATGTGCTGACCGGCCTGATCGAGAAGCTCCAGAAGATTGAGCCGCAGATGACAGCGGCTAAGAAGTTCAAGGGCAAGCGACTGGTGGACGCCGAAACTCCGGCCAAGGCCTCCACCAGCGCTGCCTAGAGATCATGGCGTAGCTCAACGGAAGAGCGCCCGCTGTCTACTATGCGTCTTGGTCACACCTGAGCATAGCTGCGGGGAGATGCGGGTTCAACTCCCGCCGCCGTGCCCACACTACCTTCCACCGGGTGTTCAGTCGCTGAAGCTCGAACGCTCCTTGGCTGCCCCGGTCGATCCCCCGCCGCCGTTGACGGTCACGTTGAACTGCTTCGCGTTGATGGCACCGACCACCGCATTACAGGCTGCCACCGTGGCCGCGGTGTTGGCCGCGATCGAGCCAAGCGAACCTGCCATGCCCGCCAGCGTCGCATTCAGTCCCGACATGGTGCCTTGAAGCTCAGTGTCGTGGACGTTCAGGACGCCTTGGGCCGTCACCAGCACGGGCGTGGCAAGCCGAAGGGGCTGCTTCACCCCGACCTCGTCCTTGATAGACACCGGCCCTGCGATATCGACCACGGTGCGCCCGCCTGCCGCCACTGCCGCGCCGGGGATCGCCCCCGTAGGCTCAAGCGGTCTCGCGGGCGTCGCCGGGATCGCGGGTGCTCCCTGTGTACCCGGCGTCGGGCCCATGATCGTGACCGGCACCGGCTTGTTCATCGCCTGGATGGGCGAGGGGACCGGGTTGGTGACGTGCACGTTCTCCGAAGACAGGGGCGCCGCTGCCTTGGCCCGAGCATCCGCCGCGGCTCCGGCCGGCTTGTCGCCGTAGCGGATGCTCTTGGTCACCGGTTCACGCTGTTCCTTCGGCTTGAACTCTTGAACACGCTTCGTCAGATCGGCGTCGCTGTGCTCCGCGTGTTCCTGCATCGCCCGGACGGCGTTTGCCCGGTCCGTGGCGTCTTTCACCTTCTGGTCGGCGTCGGAGACCATCTTCATGGCCTTGGCCTCCCGCTCCTGAGTGCGCCTCTTCCGCTCGGCATACGCCACGTTGGCATCGCCCTGGGCCTTCACCTCCGCCTCTGCCCGCTTGAGGTCGTCTTCCAGGCCGGCGCGCTGCCCTGGGAACGCGCCGCGCGCCCTCGGATCGAAGGTGTCCAGCCGGGCCTTGGCCGCGTCCCGCCGCTTGCCCGCCTCCAGGTACGCCTCCTCGCTGTTCGAGCTGGAGTTGTTCCCGAGCATGGCCGACACAGCTTTGCCGATGAGGCTGTTACCCTTCGCGTCGTCCCCGATCGAGCCCAGGAAATCGAGCGTGGCCTTCAGGGCTTGCCCGATAGCCAAGAGCTTCCCCATGCTCTCGGAAAACCCGTCGAAGTCGAGCACGGCCCAGGCGGCGAGGGCCGCAGCCACTGCCCCAACCGCGAGACCGAACGGTCCGAGAGACGCCATGGCGCCGATAACGGGTCCGGCCAGGGCGATTGTGCCCAGAGACGCAATGCCGGCCGTGACCGCCGCAATGCCAGCCATCGCCTTCTGGGTCGCACCCGGATCGGAGGCCGCCGCGACCGCGAGTTTGCCCATGGCGCCCGCGATCTGATCCATCGCGGTGATCGCGGTCCCGACCTCCGGCGCCCCGAGCGCGGTCATGAGCGTGTGGAAGGTGCTCTGGAGCTTGTCGAGCTGGGCGGTGAAGTTCTCGCCCGTCATGATCTCCGTGGCGTTCTTGGGCTGCCGGCGGATCTGCTCCCGCATCGCCTGGATCTGCTCATTCTGGGCAATGAAGTCGGCGATCTGCTTCGAGAAGTTCTTGGCCTTGGCGAAGGTGTCGGTGCCCTTCTGAAGCTCGTTGTCCAAGAACTCCTTGAACTTGTCGATCAGCTTCACCTTGCGGTCATCACCCGACAGGCCGGCCAAGTCCGTGTCGTTGCCGTGCTCCTGGTAGAACCTCTGCCTCGTCGCCCCGATATCTGTGATGCCGGCCTTCTTCAGCGCGGCAGGGACTACGGTGTTGCGGAACGCATCGTATTGGTTCGTGCGGAAGCCCTCGGCATTCGGCATGCTGTCCGGCCGCACCCCGAGATACTTCTTCCCGTCATACAGAAGATCCTTCTTGTTGATCAGGCCCATCTCCATCATCGCCTTGGCGGAGGAGAGCTGCATCTGGCCCTTCACGAAGGATTTCGAGAACATGTAGGTCGCGTCGCCGGCTCCGCTGCCCCCCATAGCCATAGTCAGGGCGGGCAACACCTCGCCCGTGAACTCGTTCGACCAGCCGCGGGCCGTACCACCCGACTTCTGGATGGTCTGAAACAGCTCCTTCGGGTTGAAGATGCCGCGCGTGGCGATGGTGCCGGCGGTGATCGCATCCACGTAGCTCTTGATCTCGCTTTCCGACTTGGTGCCCTTGCCGGTATCCTCCAGCGCCCGGCCGAGATAGCGGGACTGGTCCTCGCCCAGGTTCTTCTTCATGGCCCCATCGCCTACCAGGGCGACCATCTTGGCTGACTGGGCAATGATGGGGGCGAGGCGAGCAGCTTTCTTCATGTCACGGTCACCCGTGTCGGCCACGTCGATGACCGCCTTCATGGCATCGACCACCGAAATGTTCGGGTTCTTCGCGGCGATGCGCTGGGCAGCCTGTGTCGCCTCCTGGATCTCGGCCGTGTTGCGCCCCTGAAGCTTCAGGAGGACTTGCAGGTCGTTCATCTCGCCGCCCGATTTCACAGCGTCCCAAATGGAATGAGCGGTAAAGGCACCGGCCACAGCGCCGCCGATCGCGGCACCATCGTGCGTGTGCGCCCCTCCACCATGACGACCGCCGCTACGCCGGCCGGCCGTTCCACCACCGCCACCGCCACCGGTCCCGCCACCGTGGCCTGCGAAGACGCCAGGCCGCTGCCGACCGCCTCCGCGCGTCTGCCGGGGCTGACGAGGGGAAGGGGCACCCCAAGGAGCGGCCGAAGCCGGAGCTGCCGCCACGGCGGGAAGACCCGAAGGGGTGCGAGCTGCCGGCCGGCGGGAGCTGGGGGCCGCCGGGGGGGCGTTGGCGGCTTCGGGGGGACGGGCGGCCCGGCCGTTCAGGATGCCGGGAACGATGCTCTTCGCGACGGCCCGCGAGATAGCCGGCGGTATCCGGGACAACGCCGTCGCGGTATCGGTGTTCGCAGCATGACCAGCGAGGGCCCGAGCGGCGCGGCCGACCACCTGCGATGATTTCGCGGTCTCGCGGACCGCTCTTTGGAAACCACGGGGCATCGCCTCGCGTGCGGGCGGCGAGGTCTCGGGGGCATGCTCTGCTGCCATCCGGGCAGGCCGATCGACCGGACGAATGGGGACAGCGACGGGACGGGCAAGGTGCGAAGTGACGGGTGGCCCATCGAGCCTCGATCCTGCCCGATGAGGCGTGCGGGCAGCGGCAGATGCGGCCGGGGACCGGGCGGGAAGGGCCTCGCTGCGGCGCTCAGGTGTCCGCCGCGAGCCCGAAGCGATCGAGGCAGCCGCACGGGGCGCCAGTGAAACCGGTTGCACTGAAGTGCGAGAGGTTCGGGCCTGGGCTTTCGCCGCGCGGACGGTCGCTGCGGTCACCGCCTTGGTCTCGCGGGCCGCGCGGCGGCTCTCGCTGGACAGGTTGCGCATCTCCCGAGCGGCCGTGGCAGCGTGGGAGGCTCCACCCCGTAGGCCGTGCAGCTCCCTCGCGGTCGCGCCGATCGCGGTGTGCGCCTCCCGGGCAGCCTTGCCGACCCCCGCCACGGACTTGCCCAGTCCGGCGGATGCCCGATCGGCAGCCTTCATGCTCCGGGAAGCGCCCCGGCCGAACTTCTTAAGCTCGCGGTCGGCCTCGCCGAGAACCGACTTGAACGAGCCCGTAAAGGCCGCGCCGATGGTGACCGTGACATTCGCGCCGCCCGACATGACAGTGCCCCCTAATGGTTTCGATGATGCAAGGCGGCGTTTGCCGCGGGGAACGATAGTTTTTGGACGTGACGGAGCGCGATCGGCTGCGAAATCGTTCCGCCCTACAAGGATAAGGAAAAAGATGGCAAGGACTTCGATGTCCAGTGCCCTCTTCAAATCAGACGTGCGCGGCCAGATATGCCGGTGTCTTGAAGCGTGTACTGGGACGAGCGATGGGGAGCGGTCTCAGAATACGAGTGTCCACGATCGCTGGGATCTGCTCCAGGATCGAATCGTAGAAGCGGGCCGCCTGCCTCTCGCGAATGGGACGACCAGGCCGGAACTTGTCCTGAGCGTTGGTCATGTGGTTTCCTAGGTAAATGTGATCCGGATGCGCGCAATTCGGGACATCGCACCGATGGCAAGCGTAATCCTTCGGTCCAAGCGGAAGATCAGCCGCTAGGGTGCACATGATCCGTGCCACGGGAACACTGCCTGCATGACCGGTGGATAGCCCAACTACGCATTTTGGGGGCATGTTGCAGTTCGCATACTTCATGCAGCCGCATCCCATGCGCGTCAGCCGCCGAAGGTGCCGCTCCGCTTCATCAAACGTCAGGATGTCGGTAGGCCACGACGGTTCATCATGGTGCGGGAGCCGCAAGCGGACGGGTCTCCAGATCGAAATCGAAGGCATGGCGAAGCTCCCTCGCCGGCCCCATCAGGATTTCGGCGGGTTGGGGAGGCTGCCCAGCGCTTGCCGGAGTGCCAGTGTGATTAGGTGAGCCGCGGGATGCGCTCGCGCATACGGACCGGGGGCGCATCTGGAGCGGTCTCCGGTAGGGTGGCTGGAGGCGCCTCGGGGGCGATCTCCGGCCCTAACGGGGAAGGCGGCTCGATCCCCAGGGCCGCCGCGCACGAAGCGAGATGGGCGGCGAGGCGGCGGGAAGTCGTTGTTTCGAGCCTAAACGGCGTCGGGCGCCGCACTGACGCGCTCGCGCACCCGCGCGCGGACCTTGGGTGGCGTTATCTCGACACCCGCGAGAGCACGGTTGACGGCCTCCCGGAGGAAGGCGGCGCGGCTGTAGCTTTCGCCAGGGTTTTCATGCCGGCGCGCGAGCACCAAGCAGTCGATTTTCTCGACAATCTCGTGGCTGCCTTTGTAGCTGAGCGAAATCACCGCTGCCTCCTTCGATCAATTCTTGAGATATATACCAACGCATGCCCGTTCACAAGATATTCTGGTTGCCTATCCCCCACATTCCGGGCATAAAAAACCCCCAGGCGTGAGCCCAGGGGGTTTTGGAAACTTAGAGCGCGTCGTCTCTCTTGGCGGACCGGCGAAGCGCTCTGATCGATACTACGTCGCCGTAGCAATGCTCTGGTGTAGAGCTTTGTTACGGCGCACGTCAAGGCGAAAGGCGCGTACCGTGACTGAGACCGCTACGATTTCCGACCCTGAGAGGCGGAAGCTCTTCAGTCGGCTCTTTGAGCTGCTGACCCGCAGGGCAGCGAGGTTGGTCCCGAACAGCTATGATCGCGATGTGTACCTGTTCATCGCGGACCGGAGCTTCACTTTCGGCAAGCTGTCGAAGGACATCCCCGATCGCTGGTTCCTCGACGGGGTCACCGGCAAGGGCAACACGCGCGGCCACCGCGCGGGCCTGAGCATGAAGCGGGCCCAGCTCTACAAGTCCCGGAAAGTCCTCAAAGACCGTGGCCTTGTCCGTGATCAGAAGGTCGGCCGGTGCAAGCGCTACGCGATTGCCTTGGAGCCGGTGTGGCCCCTGCTCTCAGCAGAAGAGCGCGAGTTTTTTGCCCCGCTCCTGACCCTGGTGGACCCTGTCTGGAAGGCGGAAGAAAAGGCCGAAAGGGTCCACAGCGTGGACGTTCAACAGGTCCACGCTGTGGACCCCCATCTAGAGAAGAGAGTTCTTTTAGAAGAGAGTAAGCGCAGCGCTCGCACACTCGCGCCAGACGCGGATCGAGGGGCTTCGCCTTTTTCAGAAGAGAAGAGGGCTAGCGCCCCTGTTAAATCCTCTCAAGCTGCCGCACCTTCTGTTGCTATCCAGGCTGCTCCGCCTACGGCCACTCCGCCTGTTCCGATCGAGGTTGTTCCGGCTGCTCCGCTCACTGTGAAGGTTGTGAAGCGTGGTCGCGTTCCGCGGGAGTTATGGGGATCGACCTTGTCGGACCGCTTCGACGCCGCGTTTCGCGAAGCTTGGCCCGATGCCGAGCTGCCCCCGGAAGCCTCGATCAAGCTGAGGAAGCAGTGGGAGCAGGTGGCGACGCGCTGGCGGCGGACGGACATCGCTCCGGGAGACTGGATCGAGTGGTGCGTGAAGCACTGGCGCACGACCTACCAAACCGTCTTCCGCCATGTCGAACTCGCGCAGAATAGGGAAGCGGAGTGGAGGGACAAAGCCCCGTGGCTTCGGAAGCGGCAGTGGCGGGAAGACGTGGTGTACTCGGAGTACCCCGACCTCGACTTCCTGCGCAAATACCGAGCCGCGTTCGAGCGCGAGTACGATCGCCGCGACAGCCAAATGCTCCGCACTGACTTGCTCCCAGGAGCTAAGTTACTCCGTCAGCTTCTCCGCGAGGGCTGGCCTCCGGAGGATGCCCAGCGGCAGGTTGATGCGCGGCTGGCGAAGCGGAAGTTCGTTGAGGACCTGGACAAGCGCGCTCGCGAGATCAACGAGGCGGCCCGTCGCCTAGAGCTGGAGAAACAGGACCCTGAATACCGCCTCGCCCTGGTTCGTATCCGCTCCGGCAGGGACCCTGCGGCTACGTGGGTGAAACCGGTTGCACTGGCGAAGCCGCAGGCGAAGGTCCGGGTTATCTACGAGATTGAGGATCTGCCGCCGCTGGTGTCCTCGTGGCCCGAGTGGAAGGACCCTGAAGAATGTTCATGCACAGCATAAACGAGCGGTGCGTAGGCGGCGAGTTGAATGCGCTCGTTCGAGCTTCAGGCGGTGGATAGGGTTGATGACTGCTACACCGAACTGCTACACCGCACGATGGTCGCTTCGCCTAAGTCATTGATTTTGTGAGTGGGAGTGGGTGCGGACGATGGTCTCGCAACTTCCGCCAGCCTCATGGGCTTGCAGCTTGCCCACCGAGATGGCTCTTTTCCTCGGTGAAACCGGTTTCACTCGCACTGTCGATCGGCATGCTTCTGAGTTATTGACGGTAGTGCAGCAGACGAACAGGTCCCCAACCGATACGCATGATTGGGTAAGCCGCTCTTGACGGCAGCAATGCCGACTTGCGTCCGTCCCAGTTGCTCCCCTGGCTGTGGAAGCGTCCCGTAGGCGGACGGCGCTGGCAGGGATTGGCCATTCGCAAACGGGCAGATAACGGCGCTCGCTATAGTTTCCCTCCCGCTTACAGCTCAATCGGCGCCCTGAGAATGTCTGCTTCGAGGCCGTAGAGGATGCCGCAGCCTACGAACAGATTGGGTGATTTTCTGCTAGTATGCTTCCGAATACAGAACCAGAAAAGCGGACACTCTGTAATTGTCTAAATTTGGCCGGGAGCGGAAGGACCGCTTGTAGAAGCGTAGGCGTGCGAAGGCGACGCAAAGGGCGGTCGAAGATCCTGGTTTCATCGCGTTGGCGTTCTGTGCAGCACTCGATTCAGCCCAAGGGCCACGAGCGTGCACAGGGCACCGGAGACGAGATAGGCGCCGACCGACCATAGGCCGAAGGTGCTCGCGAGCCAGAGGGCGACAAGTGGTGCGAAGCCGGCGCCGATGAACCAAGCGGCTGTCGCGGTCGTGCCCGCGCCCGTGTAGCGGTGCTTGGCCGAGAAGCTGGCGTTCAGCGCACCCGAAGACTGGCCGAAGGCGAGCCCGAGGAGGGCGAAGCCCAGCAGCACGTAGGTCCATTCGCCTGCGGGCCCCTTGTCGAGCAGCCGCGGCGCGAAGCCGCCATAGGCGCCGATCAGCACCGCGGAGAGCCCGAGCACGGTCCGCCCCCCGAGCCGATCCGCGAGGAGCCCGGACAGAGCCACGGTCGCGAGCCCGACACCGGCTCCAACCAGCTCGATCACCAGGAAGCGTAAGGGTGCGTCGCCTCCAGCCAGCACGACCCATGACAGGGGAAACACCGTGACGAGGTGGAAGAGGGCGAAGCTCGCCAGGGGGGTGAACGCACCGAGGACGACCGTTCGTCCCTCCTCGCGCACGAGGTCCGACAGGCGGGACGGCTGCAACTCCCGGCTCTCGTAGAGCCGGGCGAATTCGGGGGTGGAGATCAGGCGCAGCCGCGCGAACAGCGCGACGACGTTGATGACAAAGGCGACGAAGAACGGGTAGCGCCAGCCCCAATTGAGGAAGTCCGCCGGCTTCAGCGTGGCGAGCAGGAACGCGAACAGGGCGCTCGCCACGAACATGCCGATCGGTGCGCCGAGTTGCGGAATCATCCGGAACCAGCCGCGCCGTTCTGATGGGGCGCTGAGAGACAGCAGCGCGGGCAGGCCATCCCAGGTGCCGCCCTGCGCGAAGCCCTGCCCGATCCTAAGCATCGCCAGGAGGATCGCGGCGAGACCGCCGACCTGGTCGTGACCCGGCAGGAACGCCATGGCCGCCGTCGATCCCCCGAGCAGGAAAAGCGCCGCCGTAAGCTTGACCCCCCGCCCGTGCCGGCGGTCGATGGCCATGAACGTCAGCGCGCCGAAGGGCCGGGCGACAAAGGCCAGCGAGAAGATCGCGAAGGAGGCGAGCGTGCCGGTCAGCGCGTCGGCGCTGGAAAAGATCAGCGAAGGGAACACCAGCACCGAGGCGATGGCGTAGACAAAGAAGTCGAAGAACTCTGACGAGCGCCCGATGATGACGCCGACCGCGATCTCGCCGGGCCGGATGCGGTGCTCGCGGATATTGACCAGCCGGGCGTCGCGCTCCAGCGGCGTCGAACTAGCGGGTCCGGCGGTCGTGACTCCCATCCGTTCGGTCTCCTCAAACGCCCGCGTCCCCATAGGGGGGGCGGACCGCGCCTCGGCGGCGATTGGTTCCCCACGGCCTTAACGGCGCACGATCCGGGGAGATTTGACCGTGGTCAAAGTCGGCGGGCACCTACGCCGGCTATCCCGGCGGCCATGTCCGCCCCAACATTCAGTCCCACAAAACGGGCCTTCGCCCGCGTCCCGCTCTTGCTGCTCTTGCCGCTCTGGCTCGGCGGCTGCAACATGGTGGTGATGAACCCTACCGGAGACGTCGCGCTGCAGCAGCGCAACCTCATCCTGTTCTCGGTCGGCGTGATGCTGCTCATCATCGTGCCGGTGATGTTACTAACGGTGTTGTTCGCCTGGCGCTACAGGCGGGGCAACCCGAACAAGGTCTACGATCCGGACTTCGACCACTCGACGACGCTCGAACTAGTGATCTGGTCCTGCCCGCTGCTCATTATCATCGCGCTGAGCGCAGTGACCTGGACGAGCACGCACCTGCTCGACCCGTTCCGGCCCCTGGACCGCCTCGCGCCGGGCGTGCCCGTCCCCCCCGATCTGAAGCCGCTGAACGTCCAGGTCGTCGCGCTCGATTGGAAGTGGCTGTTCATTTATCCTGATCTCGGGATCGCCACCGTGAACGAACTGGCGCTGCCGGTGAATGTGCCGGTGCGCTTCGCGATCACTGCGAGCGACCAGTTCAACACGTTCTACGCCCCGACGCTGGCCGGCATGATCTACGCCATGCCGACCATGCGCTCGGAGCTGAACGCGGTGCTCAACAAGCCCGGCGAGAGCTGGGGCTACTCGGGCAACTACACCGGCCGCGGCTATTCAGACATGCGGTTCAAGCTGCGCGGCGTCGAGGTAGCCGATTTCGACCGCTGGGTGGCGTCGGTGAAGGCCGAAGGCGCCAGCCTCGCGCTCTCGAACCTCGTCGAGCTGATCAAGCCCAGCGAGCGGGTGCCGGCGATGCGCTTCGCCTCCGTCGAGGAGGGGCTGTTCGACCGCACGCTCAACCGCTGCGTCGAGCCGGGCAAGCCCTGCATGATCGACCTCATGCGCCGCGACATGGAAGCGGATCGGGAGGCGGGTCGAGACCGTGCGCATCCGCACGGGGGGGCGACGATGCCCTCCGGACGCGCGGCGGAGCCGCTCCTCGGCAGCAAGCCGAAGCCGGCCCTGGACAAGGCGCCCGAAGAGAAGGGCTTCGGCCCTAACGTCACCGCGCCCGCCCGGTCTGATCCCCCCGGTGCGCTCGAGCCGGGCAGCCCGCACAACCGCGACCACCAGTAATCCGCTCACCGCACCGTCCATCCATTCATCCCTCCTCCCGCCCGCACGGGAACGCACCGCGCGGGATAGACCCTTCCCATCGGGACCGTCATGACCGACATCCATCTGAAGACGATCTTCGGACGCCTGACCTGGGAATCCTTCCCGATCCACGAGCCCATCCTGTTCGGCACCTTCGTCGTCGTCGTGCTGCTCGGCCTCGCCATCGTCGGCGCGGTGACGTGGTACCGGCTCTGGGGCTACCTCTGGCACGAATGGTTCACGAGCGTCGATCACAAGAAGATCGGCATCATGTACGTGATCCTCGGCATCGTCATGCTGTTGCGGGGCTTCGCCGACGCGCTGATGATGCGCGCTCAGCAAGCGATCGCCTTCGGGGCGAACGAGGGCTACCTGCCCGCCCATCACTACGATCAGATCTTCACCGCCCACGGGACGATCATGATCTTCTTCGTGGCGATCCCACTGGTGGTGGGCATCATCAACTTCGTGATGCCGCTCCAGATCGGGGCGCGCGACGTCGCCTTCCCGTTCCTGAACAACCTCAGCTTCTGGCTCACCGCCGCGGGCGCGGTCCTCACCATGGTCTCGCTGTTCGTCGGCGAGTTCGCCCGCACGGGCTGGCTGTCCTACGCGCCGCTGGCCGGCCTCGACTACAGTCCGGATACGGGCGTCGACTACTATCTGTGGTCCCTGCAGATCGCGGGCGTGGGCACGACGCTGTCGGCGATCAACATGGTCGCCACCATCGTCAAGATGCGCGCGCCAGGCATGACCATGATGAAGCTGCCGGTGTTCTGCTGGACCGCGCTCTGCTCGAACGTGCTGGCGATCGCGATCTTCCCGGCACTCACCGCCGCCTTCTTCCTGCTGATGCTCGACCGCTACGTCGGCACGAACTTCTTCACCAACGACCGCGGCGGCGCGCCGATGATGTACTGGAACATGGTCTGGATTTGGGGCCACCCGGAAGTCTACGTTCTCGTCCTGCCCGCGTTCGGCATTTACTCCGAGATCACCTCGACCTTCACTGGCAAGCGCCTGTTCGGCTACACGTCGATGGTCTACGCTACGGTGGTCATCACGATCCTGTCCTACCTTGTCTGGCTGCACCACTTCTTCACGATGGGTGCGGGACCGGCCGTGAATTCGTTCTTCGGCATCGCCACGATGGTGATCTCGATCCCCACCGGCGCGAAGATCTTCAACTGGCTGTTCACGATGTACCGCGGCGACATCCGCTTCGAGTTGCCGATGATGTGGGTCGTCGCCTTCATGCTGACCTTCGTCGTCGGCGGCATGACCGGCGTGCTGCTCGCGATCCCGCCCGCCGACTTCGTGCTCCACAACTCGCTGTTCCTCGTGGCGCACTTCCACAATACGATCATCGGCGGCGTCGTGTTCGGCCTGTTTGCCGGCATGGTCTACTGGTTCCCCAAGGCCTTCGGCTTCAGGCTCGACCCGTTCTGGGGCAAGGTCGGCTTCTGGGGCTGGGTCGTCGGCTACTGGGTCGCCTGGACGCCGATCTACGTGGTCGGCCTGATGGGCACCGCGCGCCGCGTGCGCCATTTCGATGATCCGAGCTTCCAGCCCTACTTCGTCATCGCGGCCATCGGCGCGGTAGTCATCCTAGTCGGCATCCTCGGCTTCGTGATGAGCATCGTCATGGGCTTCGTGAACCGGACCGCGTTGCGAGACACGACGGGCGACCCCTGGAACGGTCGCACGCTCGAATGGTCGACCGCCTCGCCGCCGCCGGCCTACAACTTCGCCTTCCTGCCCGTCGTGCACGACCTGGATGCCTGGTACGACATGAAGAGCCGCGGCTATGCCCGGCCCACGGGCGATTTTCGCTCGATTCACATGCCACGGAACACCGGCACCGGCGTGATCCTCGCCGGCCTGTCGCTGAGCCTGGGCTTCGGCATGGTCTGGTACATCTGGTGGCTCGCCGCCGCGAGCTTCCTCGCCCTCATCGCCGTGGCGGTCGGGCACACCTTCAACTTCGCGCGCGACACCTTCATCCCGGCCGACGTGGTCGCGGCTAGCGAGAGCGTGCGCGGGACGCCGCTCGGCCGGGGAGCCTGATATGACCGATCGCGTATGGAACGCTGGCGAGCCCGAGATCGCCTGGCACGAGACCGGAGCGGAGGAGCACGACCACGGCGGGGGCGCCACTCTCCTGGGCTTCTGGATCTACCTGATGAGCGACGCGCTCATTTTCGCCTCGCTGTTCGCGATGTACGGCGTGGTGAGCACGGCCTACTCTGGCGGTCCGGGGCCGCGCCAGCTGTTCGACCTGCCGCTGGTCGCCCTCAACACCGCGCTTCTGCTCGCCTCCTCGATCACCTTCGGGCAGGCCATCCCCCACATGGAGGCGGGACGGGTCGGCCCGACGCGGGCTTGGCTCGCGGTGACGGGCCTCCTCGGCGCAGCCTTCGTCGGCGTCGAACTCTATGAGTTCTCTCACCTGATCGCGGAAGAGGCCGGCCCGCAGCGCAGCGCGTTCCTGTCGGCCTTCTTCACCCTGGTCGGCATGCACGGCGCGCACGTCACCGTCGGGCTGATCTGGATCGCGACGATGCTGGTCCAACTCGGCCAGCACGGACTCAGCGGCGCGATGCGACGCCGGATCGTCTGCCTGTCGATGTTCTGGCACTTCCTCGACATCGTCTGGATCGGCGTCTTCACCTTCGTCTACCTTCATGGAGTGATCCGGTGAGCCTGCATTCCACCCCGACGATGCACGGCGCCTCGGGCGACGTGCGCCAAGACGCGCATGGGCACGCGCATGGGAGCCGGCGCGGCTACCGGATCGGCGTCGCGCTCTCCATCCTGCTGACGGTCGTGCCGTTCTGGCTCGTGATGTCGCGGCCGCTGCCCGATGCGCGGGTGACGACGGCGATCATTTTCGCCCTCGCGCTGATCCAGATCGTCGTCCACGTGATCAGCTTCCTCCATCTCGACACGCGCTCTGAGGGCGGCTGGACGCTGCTCGCCTTCCTCTTCACGGTGGTGATCGTGGTGCTCACGATCGGCGGCTCGATCTGGGTCATGTATCATCTCAACGTGAACATGATGCCGATGCCGGACGCAGCGGCGGCGCCAATGCACTGACCGCGCCGGGGCCGGATGCGGAGGACACCTCGGCTCCCCCTCGGTCCGGTACCGATGCGGCCCGGAAGAGTCTCACAGCCGGGATCGTCTCATGGGAACGCCTCGCCCTCCCGCCCCCCTGGCGGACCATTCCGGCCTCATCGTGGAGGCGGAACTCCATCGCCTCATGGCGCGGCACGCGCACTCGGCTGGCCTATGCGACCACCTCGAAGCCTGCGCCGACAGGCTCCCCACCTGGCCGATTGCGGACGAGGCCGAGCGACTCCGCTCTGCCTTAAACGACTTCATCGGACAGGACGGACCGAGCACCGCTGACCTTGCCGGGATGTTCGGACCTGGCGTTCCCGACGTCCTGACCGCAGCCTTGCTCCGTCACGTCGAGGCACGCCGCACCGACGATCTCGTCCACGCCGGGGACCTGTTGGCGGTGCTCGACGCCGCGGCCGTCAGAATCTCCGCCGACGCGCTCGGCTACATGCTGCGCTGCTTCTTCGCGGCGCGCCGACAGGCGATGGTGTTGGAGATCCTCATGGTCCTGACGCTCGGCCGGCATCGCCTGACAGCCGAGGGCCAATCCCTGCTCATCGACGGCCTGTGCCGTCGGGCGGCGTGACTCACGCCGCCACGGCCCGCCTCCTGAGCCCGCGCGCATCGACGATCGTGACGGTCCGGGCGCCAGACAGGACGATCACCCCGGCGCCCTTCAGTTTCGTCAGTTGCCGGCTCACCGTTTCGATCGTCATTCCTAGCACGTCCGCCATATGGCCGCGCGTCATCGGAAGCTCGAACGTCACCCGTTCCTCCAGGCCCGGTCGGCCCGTGGACGCCCCCGCTCGCACGGCCATGTCGAGCAGGAGCCCGGCCACTTTCTCTCCGGCGGAGAGGCGCGCCAGCGTCAACATGCGCGCGCGGGCTTCGCTCAACGCCTTGAGTGTGCGCTGGAGCAGGAGGTTCCCCATCCGCGCGTGCTGCTCCAAGAAGCGCTCGAACGGGCGTCGCTGGAATGTGCACAGCTCCGCGTCGGTCAGCGCCGTGATAGTGAAACCGATCTCGGCTGCATAGGGCTCGCCGACGAAGTCCGCCGGGTACGACAGGCCGACGATCTGTTCGCGTCCGTCGGCCGTCGCCGCGACGGCCTTCAGGACGCCCGACAGGAGGTTGGCGCAGATCCGGCTGTCTTCGCCTGCCCACATCACGGTCTCACCCGCCGCGACGCGGCGCCGCTGGCAGAGGCCGGCTAGGGCGACGCGCTCCTCGTCGCCGAGGCAGCGGCACAGCGCACGGTCGCGGACGGGGCAGCCTGCGCAGACATCGATCGACACTGGTCCGGTCCTTAAAGCCACTGGCGCGGGCTTCCGCGTCGTGCGCGGAGCGCCCGACGCGGTTCATCGGTGGTTAGGGTAAGGCATGGCGCCTGCGCGGGTGCTCGCCGCATCGAGGCGAGTGCCCGGGTCGGGCCGACAGAGAACTCACGACGGGCCGGGCTTCGGCGAGGAAGGCCGGTACGCGCGGGTGGGGGCATCGGGATCTCCCGGGATCGACGCCTTCCAGCTGATCCCGCCGACGCTCCGCCTCCTTGATTCAGATCAAGGCGGATTGTGCCTCGTACCCAAGGCACCGTGCCCGCAGGGCGGCTTCCTCATCCGGCGAGGCGCTTGAGCCGGCCCAGGTCGAGCAGGCGGACGCCGCCGGGCACGATCAGGATGACCTTCTCGCGGTCGAAGCGCGACAGAGTGCGGCTCACCGTCTCGATCGTGAGGCCGAGGTGGTCGGCGATGTCTTGCCGCCCCATCGGCAGTTCCAGCGTCACCGAGGTCAGACCGATCTCGGCGTAGCGCTCGCGTAGGGCGAGCAGGAAGCCCGCGACCTTCTCCTCGGCTCCGCGGCGGCCGAGCAGCATCATCTGGTCCTGCGCGAGACCGAGTTCGTAGCCCGCGCGCTCGTGCAGGCGCTGCAGCAGGTGGGGCTTTCGCGCCACGAGATCCTGGAACGCCCGCCGCTCGAAGCGGCAGACGGCGACAGGCGACAACGCCTCGGCGGTCACCGTCTGCCGCTCCGGCAGCGCGAGGCCGAGGAAATCCCCAATGAGGGCGAAGCCCATGACGTGGCGGCGCCCGTCCGGCAGCAGGCGCAAGAGGCGCACCGCCCCTTCAGTGATGTTGAAGACGGCGGTCGCCTCCTCGTCCTGCGAGAAGAGGGTTTGGCGCGCATCAAACGCGACGTGCCGGCTAAGCCCTTCGAGTTCGTCGAGTTCGTCGCCGGTGAGTGCAGCGCAGACGCTGACGAGGCGGACCCTGCACTCGGTGCAGCCCCCCTCAGTCCGGCCGTGCCGGCACGGGTGCTGGTCTGGCGCGCAAGTCTCGCTCGGCATCAGGCAGCCCCCGGGTTTCCTCATGGAAACGTGAGCTTACCCGATCTTCGACTGGAACACCTACCTGCGGCCCGTCACCATTCCTATGCGGCTTCCCCGCGCTGGGCACCGCGAGCAACGGCGCCCCGCGAGGGTCGCACCCTGCCGTCACCGGGCTGCTACGCGGTGGACTGCGCCAAAGCCACGACCTCGCAGGTGTCGGCGAGCAGCCGCCAGTCCGGAATGCCTAGGGCTCGGCAGAAGATCGCCTTGGCCTCCCAGGCCGCACCGACGTCCGATCGGGCACGGACCCGCGCGCAGCGTTGCAGCACGCGCCGATCGTGACCGGCGCCGTCGAAGACGATCTTGTGAAAGGTGACGAGATATTCGCGCATCGTGGCACCCGCCTTCCGGTTGGACGGGCCAAAGTCCTGCCGGTTTCGCCGTGCCGCGCTTTGATCCAGCGCAAGGCATCCGGCTACGCAGCCGGGCGGTCACGATCGACTCGGTTGCGGACTGACTCGGCGTCGCGAAGGAAGGTCGCCTGGAATCCCCAGCCCTGTTATTACGCCGACCGAGAGACAATCCGGGGCCAAACCCCTTCGCCCCCACCCCGTCCGCTCCCGATGTACCGTCAGGTTCACCTCGACGACCGCTACGGGCGCACAGCAGAACGTCCGCTTGCGGGCGGTGGGTCAACTTTCGCAGTCCACCCCGAGCCGAAGTTGCCGAGCGTTCGACGAACGGCCGCTTTTGGGAAGCACTGGGTAGCGGTCAGAACGGCCGGCATGGGTCGGAAGGAGACCGCCCGCTTTTGCGAACAGTCTAGTTCGAAGCAGCCATTCCCCTCAAGGTCAGGTCCGGCCATTCCTGATTGCCCAGCGAGGTGCCGTGATGGATTGAAAGCAGCTGTTCGAGGGTACCCTGTCTAGGCATCGTGTGGGGCCGAGCTGGCGGCGGTGTACCAGCTACCAGTCTCTGCTCTCGCCGCCACGAACACGGGTCGCCAACGCCAGTTCGAAGCCCGATTGGTCCGCCCAATCGGGAAGTCAGTGAAACCGGTTTCATTGGGATGCGGCATAGGTAGATGGCCCATCGGCCGGGATTGATAATTGCTACACCGGTCTGCTACACCGCGAGAGCAGCACTCCTGTCTAAGTCGTTGATTTCACTGATGCTGGCGGCCGGGGACGATTGTCCCACCCCTTCCGCCAGATTTCTGATCCAGACGGTCATGTGTGGTTCTCTGGGCTGAACGTGACGCCACCCATCAGGTGCCGCTAGCCGAGGCGTTAAATGATCTGTTCGAAAAGCATGGGCTGAAGCGAGTGGCCGACGAACAGCAACGTCTGCGTGGCGGCGCCGCCAGTAGAGGCCGTCGTGGGGGGAACAGAAGCGCCGATCCCGTAACATAGAGTTTGCTACGACTTTCGCGCCACCTTCCGGTGAGCGTAGCCAAGACTCAAGTTTGGTGTCGTGAAAACCCTCGTTTTCGCGGTCTGCCTACGTCTGCATCGGGGCGAACTGCTTATGTCGGCTTCTGGCGCTCTGCGGACATATCGCCGACTGTCACGGTCGGTGGAATACCGCGGCCACAGCGTTGACTGGAGGCCACTCCGATAGTCCATTTCCTAGGTCCGATGCCGGTTAAGATGGGTGATCAGGACCTAAACCCTTGATGTCGTACCCCTTCGGTTATGGCTGAGAATGCTGGCGCCCCCCTCTACCCATCCTCATTTCTACCCTCCGGTTATCCACCTGCGCGAACAAAAGCGTGAATACCCCATTTGGGCAAATGCTTGGGCACGCCCGATAAAATCGAGAAAAACGCAACAAAATCAAAGTCCGGTATCGGACACTTGTCCGACCGGCGTGCTAGATCGCGTCCACGCCGCCGCGGCGCTTGAGCATCGGCATCGCGCTTCGGCACGGCTACCCCTCAGCCGAGGCTGGCGACAGCGCCGTATTGCTGGTGTTCTGCGAGTGCGGGCACTGCGGAGCGATGTCGTTCGACGGCCTGCCCGACGATCTGCCTGTTTCGGACGTCGCGCTGTGGCTGGTGTGCTCGGCTTGCGGGCGGAGGGACCGGGTGTCAGCACCCGGACGGACTTTTCGGGGGCACTCACCCCGGCGCCGGGCTGAAACTGCGGTCACTGGAGTAGCGCAGCCGGCGGCTGACAGCAGCGTTGCACCACTTGGTCTGTGTCTCTATCACCGCCGGCCGACATTCAATGGGCCCAAAAATCGTCGATCATCAATGAGTCTCATAAGATTAACTTCCTGATTAGCTTAGGTTGATTGTGGCAGAATTTGGCCGCTCGTCATCTGTACTGACCGTCAACTGGAAGTTTATATCGTGCTTTTTTGGAACGGTTTTCAGTCCGCAGATATTACAAGCGAAATTTGTCTTGGGTCCCCAAGAAGGGAACGTGGGCGTACGATGCGCATCGCAAGAGATATCTGCCGTTCGTGTGGTATTGATATACTGATTTTTTTCGGCAGAGATTGCGCAATAACTCAAGTTAAACTGCAGGACCGTCAGCAGCATTGCAACTGCATGGCAGATGAGCACTGCCCTATGGTAACGTTGTCTATGGTGGCGCATGGTTGTGAGCCGATGCCGGCAAATGGTCGCCCTTACAAAAAAGCGTAAGACAGTAGCTCCAGAGCGAAAGGTATTGAAGAATGACCCAGACTGCTCAGCATGATCTGGGCCGCAGAATTCGGCGCCCTGGTATTCAACCCGCGTCGCGTCGAGGCGATCGTCGACACCTGGATCCGATACGGGAACCAGACCTACCGGCGGGCCGGGCCGGCCCGGGGCGGCCTGTCTGAGTGGCTGTTTGGGATGTCAGGCGGTAAGCCGGAAAACCATCGCGGCGTCGCCAATGTGAGACCCCTCCCATCAGCAACGCCCTCCCCCGACGAGATTCGCCTACGACGCTCGGTGGGTGTGCTTCGTCATCGGCTCTTGGGCGCGCATCGTGGCCGAGGGGCCGTTTGCGTTGATCGTACGAAAAAGCCCGCCGTGGCCGGAGCCGGGCGGCCTCAAGTTTGGCTCGCATGGAAAAACGTGAGGCGGAAGTGCCTCACACGAGGCGCCTACGCGATCCACGTGCCAACGAGACGACGCTCGTCGATAGCGATTGCATCCGGGTTGCCGGCTCGGTCCCCGTCGCCTTCTGCAGCTCGACGCGGCCCCTCGAGAAGCCGTCCAGCCAGGCAAACCGAAGGCCGAATGCCATATCCACAGGTTGAACCTTGCGAGCACTCAAGAGTTAATAGCCAAGCTGAAACTCGTCCATAATGGTCGGGATTCGCGTCGGGACGGCCATGATGGTGAAGCGAACTGCGACGTTCGGATTGGTTCTGCTCGCCATGGGCGGATGTTCAAGGCTGCCATTGGGATCCAACGCCTACAGCTCCTTGCCGCCGGCTGGAATACACACAGCGGAAACGCCATCCGTCGCCGATTCAGCGGCTCCTCTCGGACGAGACGCTGCCCTCGCACCGGTGGTTATTCCCGGCACTCTCCTGACGCTTCGAGCGAACGATGGCCGGCGAGGTGTGAACCCGACTGCTGCGCTGGAAGCCCCTGGACGTGACCACTTGCTGACCCAGCCGGTGCATTCTGGGGATCACTCACAGGCAGCGCTGGTCAACCGGCCTCGCAAGTTGATTGACGGAGACGTGAAAGCGACTGGATCGACAGTAGCGTCGGCGCCCAGCGAGCGAGATCGCCCGGTTATTAATACGCAGGATTACAACCGTGAGGTCGTGATGGATCGGTTGGTGAAGGGGGGCAGCGCTGCAGCAAAACCTATCTGCTCAGGCTGCTGACCCAACTGGGTCTCAAGCATGTTTGGTGTCGGCATAGAAACCTGTCCCGGCCGAAGCTGGGCGCGCTGGTCTGCCGATCTCCCCGGTGCTGGATACGCGCGTCCCTCGGCAAGGGTTAGCCGGATCACAGGCAAGAAAAAGCTCGGCGCAGGGGGGGGCGGCCAGGCCTCGGCTAACAGCCATTCTTAAAGTCTACGTGCTTTCCTGATCTCATCATCGTCTGCGGCGATAAACCCGGCAAGCACCCGAGCTGGCGTTGTGTAGACGATGCGAAATTTCTTCGGCATCGGTCCACAACCGACGCACACAGCATAGTCCCAGCGACGCCATACCCGCTCGTTGCGTGCGTCGGTCGCTTTCTGTCTCGCTTGTCCTTCCTGAATTGCGCGTCGGATTTCCGCAGTCTTTTCATCGCTACTCAAGCTCGAGCTCGGAGGTATGGCTGGCCGTGGCTGCAATTTACCTTGGCTGAAAGCTGGCGTGGATATGCCAAAAACGATGAGTGGAATCGCATGGGTGATACGCATTGAGAATCCTAGATATGCTGACTGATTTTCCTTGTTATAAAGGATACGACCTGAAGCGCTGGAAAGTTTCTCCATCTAGAAAAATCTCTTTTGCTAATTGAGGGGCGATCTTTGGCTCTGATCGAAGGGCCCGCCACGGACTCCATGAACTGATTCATATCTTCTGATCGGCGAATCGAGATCGGGGCATTATTTCCCGGATCAGGGATCGTGTGTTGCTGTCAGATCCCGCAGGATCATCGCCGCCACCAACATCAGGACCGCACCACCGAGGCCCGCCATCCAGAGGTAGCCGGCGGTGAACGCACCTTCGGGGCAGGTCTTCATGCTGGTGGCGCTCCCGGCACGACGAGATAGCCCGTGCTAGATCAGGCGCCGATGTAGGGGCGAGCCCGGTCGATGATCGGCCGGATGTCGGGGCGGATGGCGATCAGGAAGACCACCGCGGACACGCCGGATCCGACGCCGATGCCGAGCGCGATTCGGTTCCGACGCGGCACCGTGCCGTCGACCGCACCTGGCGCCGCCGCGTGCAGCACGGACGCGACCATGGACGGCATCACGATCGGCGCCACCACCTCAGCCGTCAGCAGCCACTCCGGCGCCTTCGCGAGCCGGTAGGCAAGCGAGTAGAGGTTCTGGCACCAGTGCGAGAGTAAGCTGAACCAGATCCCGACGATGAGGAAATCGGACCGGCGCGGGTCGGCCTTCCAAAGCGCCGACCATGCGTCCCGCCAGTAGGCGTACAGGACCGGGCTGTTTCAGCGTCGCCGCCACCAGATCGTTCGTCTGCGCCGTGATGCGGCACATTCCCTGGCCACGGTCGCCGAACGTCTAAGTTTCGGCGGCCATTCGCTCGACGAACACCAGCTCCGCCGCTACCTCTCGTTGCGCCAAGCGCTCCGCAAAGAAAGGCCGAGCCGGGAAGTCTGCTGCGAACACGGCCTCGTCCTCAGCGAACCACCCGCCGCACCCAGCGGACGGTGCCTCCCTGGGTACGATGGGCCCCGCTCGATCGCCCAGGGCAGAGGACGGACAACCGGCGGCGCCACCGGCGCACCGAGAAGCGCCGGCCGTCCCAGTTCCAGCGCAGGTTCGGAGCACCACGATCCGCGGTACCGCCCACGCGCGCGACCACAACCGATCCGTGCCCCATCATTCTGATGGACACTCGTGCGACCAGCGTGCTCAAGCCCGTCCACGTCGCCGACGGCGCCTGAGCATCGGCATCGGTGCTTCGGCACGGCTACCCCTCAGCTCGGGCCGGCGACGGCACCGCGTTCCCAATCCGATTCGTATTGATCGGCGCCGATCAGGCTTCGACATTCATGCAAACCATGAAATCGTGCGACGCCTCGACCAGCAGGTCGAACGGGAACTCGGAGGAGCGGTACACGCGCTATCGCTGTTCCGCCCCCCTTCGTGCGTGGTTCTCAAGCCTTGGTTGCCGGTGCGGAACGCTTCGCTCACCCGGATCCCATCGACGCGCCTGAGCCGGGGAGATCAGCACGGCTGCTCACCGTAGATCCGCGCGAACCTCTTCAAGCTTCGCGTTGCCGACGCATCCGACTGCGGGCTCGAACGTCGTCCCGACAGACGAAGCGGTGACGAGAGCGGAACGAATTCCGTTTATCTACGGCGTGAGGGCCACAGGATGACCTTATGACCGGCATGTCACACGTGCCAAAGAATGTCCGTGGCCGTCGTATGGAAGGTCGCGTCGCCGTTCGAGTAGATGCCGGCGACGCCGTTGTTGTTCCATCCCGCCGTGTTGACCGCCGCGTCGCCGGAATAGGCGTGGCCGTCCAGGATCATCTCGTGAACGTAGAGGTTCCGGTCGGTTGCCGTCGTCCCCCCGGAGGCATCGTCGAGGAAGCGGATTGCGATCGCGTGCGCCCCGGGGCCGAAGTTGCCGGTCAGGGTCAGGTCCTCGGTCTGGCCCGCCGCGTGCGAAGCGTTCGTCGTCAGGGTACCACCGACCTGCTGCCCGTCGACGAGCACCGCGAAATGCGGCGTGCCGTTCCAGGCGTCGCCCGACACACGCAGAAC